>JBCDDO010000185.1:0-6155 GCA_039180245.1 Pseudomonadota bacterium
ACCGGGGCCAGGCCGGTTTCGCCAGTTTTATCAATGCGATGCCGATACGGTGGGCTCGGCCAGCCCGGCCGCCGATGCCGAGATCAGCGCAATGCTGTGCGAAGCGCTGGAGGCCACCGGCATTGCGCGCGGCGACTATGTCGTGCGGATCAACAACCGCAAGGTGCTCAATGGCGTGATGGAGGCGGCCGGCATTCTCGACCCCGACGATCCCGACCGGCATGCGGCTGCGCGCGGCACCGTGCTGCGCGCCATCGATAAGCTCGACCGGTTGGGCCAGGATGGCGTGCGGGCGCTCTTGGGCGACGGCCGCAAGGATGAGAGCGGCGATTTCACCAAGGGTGCGGGGCTCTCGCCCGATGCGGCCGAGATCGTAATGGGCTTTACCAATGCCCGCAGGGCCGATGATGCAGCCACCTGTGTGGCGCTGCGCGATCTGGTCGGCGGGTCCGCCTCTGGGGCGGAGGGTGTGGCCGAGCTCGAGGCGATTTCGCAGCTCCTTGGCGCGACGGGATACGGGTCGGACCGTATCGTGATCGACCCCTCCATCGTGCGCGGCCTTGCCTATTACACCGGCCCTGTCTACGAGGCCGAACTGACCTTTGAGATCCTCGACGAAAAGGGCCGCCCGCGCCAGTTCGGCTCGGTGGCAGGCGGCGGGCGCTATGACGATCTGGTCAAGCGCTTTACGGGCCAGGAAGTGCCGGCCACGGGCATCTCCATCGGGGTGGACCGTCTGCTGGCCGCGCTTCGGGCGCGCGACAGCGCCCCGGCGCCGGCGGGTCCGGTGGTGGTAACTGTGATGGATCGCGGGCGCATGGCCGATTACATGGCCATTGCTGCCGAGCTGCGCGCTGCCGGGATCCGGGCCGAGGTCTATCTGGGCAATCCGAAAAACTTCGGCAACCAGCTCAAATATGCCGACAAGCGCGCCAGCCCAATTGCAGTGATCGAGGGCGAAGACGAGCGCGCGCGGGGTGTTGTGCTTCTCAAGGACCTGGTTCTGGGTGCCAAACTCGCCGCCGAGATCGAAAGCAACGAGGATTGGAAGGCGCAACCTGCGCAGATCGAAGTGCCGCGTGCGGAGCTGGTCGAGGCCACCCGGCAGCTTTTGGCGCGCGCCGGGTGACGCGGCTGCGATGATCGCGCAACCGGGGATGCGGGCGGGCGAGGCGCTGGGACGTCTCGACCGGTTCACCGACAGCCTGATGGCGGCCTATGCTGCGGCCGGAGCAAGGCGGGCCGATCCGCCGGCCTTGCAGCCTGCTGCCCTGCTTCTCGACCTTTACGGCGAAGACATCCGCAACCGGGCCTATCTCGTCACCGATCCCGATCTTGGCGAGATGGTGCTGCGGCCTGATTTCACGCTGCCGGTGCTGCGCATGCATCTTGCGGCTGGCGGCGGCACGGCCCGCTATGCCTATCGCGGCCCGGTCTGGCGGGCACGGGCGCCGGGATCGGACCGACCGGTGGAGCATCGCCAGGCCGGCATCGAGCTTTTCGGCGGCGCGGCGGCGGCCACGGATGCGGAGCTCTTTGCGCTGATCTCACGCCTGATGGCGGGGGCGCCGACGCGGGTTGCGACCGGCGATATGGGGGTTCTGGTCGATGCGGTGACGGGGTTGGAGACCGCGGCGCATCGCCGCTCCGCCCTCATGCGGCATCTTTGGCGGCCCGACCGCTTCCGGCGGCTCCTGCATCTCTTCGGTGCCGGGCATGCGCAGGCCCGGGCCCTGCGCGCGCCGCTGCTCGATGCAGTGGCAGACCGTGGCGCCCAGGCCCTGATCGGCACAGCGGGGCCGGTCATCGGCCTGCGCGCGGAGGGCGACGTCACCGCAGCGCTGGACCGTCTGGCCGTGGAGGCGCAGACCCCGCCGCTCCATCACGATCAGGTGGCGGGCCTGGAGGCGCTTCTTGCCGTTGACGCGCCACTTCCGCAGGCCCGCGATGCGCTGGCAGCGCTGGCAGGCCGAGTGGCCGGCATTCTACCGGCGCTCGACCGGATCGATGCGCGGATCGAGGCCTTGGAGGGGCAGGGCGTGTGCACCAGGACGTTGCCATTTGCCACAAGCTTCGGGCGCAGCTCGATGGAGTATTATGACGGGTTCGTTTTTGGGTTTGCCGATCCCGCGCATCCCGACCTGCCGGCCATCGCCACGGGCGGCCGCTATGACGGTCTCGCCGCACGGCTTGGGGGCGGACCCATTGCCGCCATCGGGGCCGTGATCCGGCCAGAGCCGCTATTGGCCCTGAGGGAGCGGTCATGACCTTGCGCCTGGCCATCCCCTCCAAGGGCCGCCTGCAGAGCCAATGCATCGACTGGTTTGCCGCGCGCGGCCTGACGATCACGCGTCCGGGCAATGCCCGCGAATATGCCGGGCGGATCGAGGGTGTGGACGGGGTCGAGCTGCAACTGTTGCCCGCATCGGAAATTGTGCGCGAATTGGCGGCTGGGCGGGTGCATCTGGGTGTAACCGGCCAGGATCTGGTGCGCGAGGCGCTGCCCGACTGGAACGCGGTTTTGCAAGAGCGTGCCGGGCTGGGCTTTGGTCGTGCGGATCTGGTGCTCGCCGTTCCAGCGATCTGGATAGATGTCTTGTCTGTGGAGGATCTCGACGAGGTCGCGGCGGCGTTTCGCCAGGCTCATGCAGCGCCGCTGCGCGTGGCCACCAAGTATCGCCGGCTGGTCCATAGCTTTCTTCGCCGACATGGCGTTGCCGATTACCGGATCGTGGAAAGCCATGGCGCCACGGAAGGCACGGTCAAGAACCGCTCTGCAGAGCTCATCGCCGACATCACCTCGACCGGCGAGACCTTGCGGGCCAATCACCTCAAGACCCTGGAGGACGGTCTGATTTTGGCGAGCCAAGCGGCGCTGTTCTCGCCCCGCAGCGTTCCCGAACCCGAGCGCCCGGCGCTTGACGCGCTCTGCGCACGACTGGGGCTCGCGGCGTTTACCGGGTAGCCGACGCTTCACGCATTTTCCCAACCCTCGTCAAATGCGAGCCACAATGCCGCAGCATGCTCACCGGCGTGAGTGGTGTGAGTGGCGGTTATGTTTGACGGTATCAGTGTGTTGCGGTCTCCCTGCCAGCTGCGCGGCAAGGTTCAGTCCTGGCGCCGCGTTGGTGAGCGGGTTGCGTTGATCCCCGTTCTGGGTCCGGTCCATGAAGGGCATCTGGAGCTTGTTCGTGCAGCGCATCTCGATGCGTGCCGGGTTGCGGTCTGCCTTGTCGATCTGTCGGGCAGCCCGCTTGCACGCGACCTCGATGCCGATCTGAGCCTGCTGGAAGCGGCCCAGGTCGATGCGGTGATCTCGCCTGCGGCCGACAGCTACAGTCCAGACGGGCATCGGACGCGGCTGCGGGTTGGCGGGCTGACCGATGTGCTGTGCGGCAGGGTTGCGCAGGGCTGCTTTGACTTTGCCATTCTGATGACGCTGCGGCTGATCAACCAGACCCAGGCCGATCTGGTGCTGATCTCTGACGTGCAATGGCAGTTTTGCGTGATCCTCAGCCAGCTGGTGGGCGATCTCGATCTGGACACCGAGATCCGGATCCTGCCAGCGCCGCGCCACGGCGATGGCGCGGCATGTTCGGCGGAATGGCATGCCTTGCCCGATGAGGCACGCGGACATGCGGCCGATTTGGCCCAAATTTTGGCGGAGCTTGCGGCGGAATTGCGCTGTGGGGCCGATCCAGCTGCCTGCTGCAAGAACGGGGCGGCCCGGTTTGCCGAAGCGGGTTTCGAGGGGATTGAATATCTCGAACTGCGCCACGCGGGTACCCTGGCGCGGGTGCATGACACTGTCTTGGACGGGCCGGCGCGGCTTTTTGGAGCGGTGCGCCTGCGCGGCCTGCGGCTGGTCGACAATGTGTCCGTCTGACACCGCCGACAACCGCAATGCCACGGCAACGGTCAAGCGCGGCTGAAACCCCGATCAGAAAACGCCAAGCGCCTGAAGCTCATCCTCTAGGGTCTCGGGCAAAAGCAGCGCATCCTGGGCACGTGCCAGATCTGGCGGTGCATCGGTGCCCGGCAGGTAGCGCCAGCCCTGAAAGGCCCGTCGCGGTCGCGGGCTGACCGGCACGATGCGCGGGTCGAGCAGGATCGCGCATCGGTTCAGCCCGTCTTCGCCGCGCACCGCCTCAAAGCCGATGATGCCTTGACGCGCGCGCAGCACCCCCCGAAACACCCAAAACAGCGAGCCGCTGCCGGCGATTTCATCCGCCCGACGCGGCCACATTCGGGTCACATGGCGCGGTTGTGCCGGCAGCCCGGCGGCGCGCCGCTCTGCCATGCGTTGCGCTTGCCAGGCCGCGAGCTGGTCAGGCCCGTCCGATCCGACGCAGAGCTTGATCAGATGCAAGCCAGGCTTGTCCTGCGATGTATTGATGTCCCCCATACCAGATAAGGTAGCGGTCTGCGCCGCGGACGACAAGAGAAAGTGTGCGTCACCTTCTGCGGTTCGGCATCAGCCAAACTGCTTGATGGCGCAGGTTGCTGAGCCATGGGCATAGATCACACCATCGGCATCGCGCAGCGCGCCTTCAGCAAACCCGATGTTGCGCGAGCGGCGCAGCAGTTTTGCCTCGGCCCAAAGCGGGGTTCGCATCGGCACAGCGCGCAGCATTTTGACCTCCAGATGCACGGTGCCATAGGTCTCGCCGGGATCGAGCGCTGTGTGCACCGCGCAGCCTGTGGCGCTGTCGAGCGCTGTGGCGGCAAATCCGCCATGCACGCCGCCCATCGGGTTGAGATGCCGGGCATCGGCCTGGGCCACAAACCGGGCAAGGCCCTTTTCCAGATGATCGAGCGCCAGGCCCATGGTGGCCCCGATGCTGGGTGCGGGCAGCAACCCGTCCATCCCGGCCTGGAGCTGCTCCAACCCGGTCATGCTGCGCAGATCGAGCGTCGGTTTGGGGGGGTCTTGGGCCATGCTGGCCTCCTGTGCGTCTCACGGAATCCAATTCAGCCATGACATGATCTGGCCCGTACTTCACCCCATCATCTCGCGGCAAGACGCAACGTCAACCGCAATCCCTTGCGTGGTGTCCCGATGGATTTGCCCGGTTCAAGTTGACCCAGGACTGGCCTACGGCTATCGTTGCGACCGCTCCAACCAGCCAACGGACGCTGCAATGACCGCGTTTGCGATGCCGATCGCCGAGCAAATCTGGGACATGAAGTACCGCTTCAAAACGCCTCAGGGTGCCCCCCACGATGAAACGGTGGAGGCAAGCTGGCAGCGCGTGGCGCGGGCCCTGGCCGCGGTCGAAGCGGACCCTGCGCACTGGGAGCCGGTCTTTTACGACGCGCTGCGCGATTTCCGCTTTCTGCCGGCGGGCCGCATTCTGGCCGGCGCTGGCACCGAGCGGTCGGTGACCCTCTTCAACTGCTTTGTGATGGGCACGATCCCCGACAGTATGGGCGGGATTTTCGAGGCGCTGAAGGAAGCCGCGCTGACCATGCAGCAGGGCGGCGGCATCGGCTATGATTTTTCGACCATCCGACCCAAAGGCGCGCCGGTGCGCGGGGTGGGGGCCGATGCCTCAGGTCCGCTGAGCTTCATGGATGTCTGGGATGCGATGTGCCGCACGATCATGTCGGCGGGCAGCCGGCGCGGTGCGATGATGGCCACCATGCGCTGCGATCATCCGGATATCGAGGAGTTCATCGCCGCCAAGCAGGACCCGTCGCGCCTGCGCATGTTCAACCTGTCGGTGCTGGTCACGGATGCCTTTATCGAGGCGGTCAAGGCCGACGGGCCCTGGGAGCTCGTGTTTGACGGCACGGTCGCGCGCAGCGTGAATGCGCGCGATCTGTGGGACCTGATCATGCGCGGAACCTATGCCTATGCCGAGCCGGGCGTGATCTTCATCGATCGCATAAACCAGATGAACAACCTCTCCTATGTCGAGGAAATTTCAGCAACAAACCCTTGTGGTGAGCAACCGCTGCCGCCTTATGGCGCCTGCCTTCTGGGCTCGATCAATCTGGCCAGACTGGTCGACGCGCCCTTCACCGAGGCCGCAACGCTCAACGAAACGGCGCTTGATGCGCTGGTCGCCACCGCCGTGCGGATGATGGACAATGTCGTCGATGCGTCGCGCTTTCCCCTGCCGCAGCAGGCCCAGGAGGCCCGGGCGAAGCGG
>JBCDDO010000186.1:0-6141 GCA_039180245.1 Pseudomonadota bacterium
AAAACGCGACAAGGTCGCGGCGCTGCTTGATGCGGTGAATATGAACCCCGCCTTTGCCAGCCGCTATCCGCATGAGTTTTCCGGTGGCCAGCGGCAGCGCATCGGCATCGCCCGGGCGCTCGCACTCGACCCCGCCTTCATCGTCTGCGACGAGCCCATTGCCGCGCTCGACGTCTCGATCCAGGCCCAAGTGGTAAATCTTTTGGAGGATCTGCAGGACAAGCTGGGCCTGACCTATCTCTTCATCAGCCATGATCTGTCGATGGTCCGCCACATCGCCGACCGGGTGGCGGTGATGTATTTGGGCCGGATGGTCGAGCTGGGGCCGCGCGACGCGATCTATGCCGAGCCGCTGCACCCCTATACGCAGGCGCTGCTGTCGGCGGTGCCGATCCCCGATCCGGAGGTCGAGCGCCACCGCTCGCGCATTCTGCTGACCGGCGATGTGCCGAGCCCGGCCAAACCGCCCTCGGGATGTCGCTTCCGCACCCGCTGTCCGGTTGCCCAGGCGCGCTGCGCCGAGGAAACGCCAGCCTGGCGCGATGTCGGCGCCGGGCGCCGCGTGGCCTGTCATCTTGCGGGGCAAGGGTGAGCGGTTAAAATCGTTTCCGGCGGCCACGGCCTCCGGATCACATGCGTCAGGTGCCGGCACAAGGCATCCGGCGGAATACCTGGGAAAAGATTGGGAGACGAACATGCAAAAGACGCGAAACCTGATGCTGGCGAGTGCCGCGGCATTGGTCATGAGCGCCCCCGGCGCGATGGCCGAGCGCGGCGGGGACGGCCAGCTCAACATCATCTATTGGCAGGCCGTGTCGATCCTGAACCCGTATCTGTCGGGCGGCACCAAGGATGTTGAAAGCTCCAGCCTGGTGATCGAGCCGCTGGCGCGCTACAACGAAAAGGGCGAGATGGTGCCCTGGCTGGCCGCTGAAATTCCCACCGTGGAAAATGGCGGCGTCAGCGAAGACCTCACCACCATCACCTGGACGCTGCAGGACGGCATCTTGTGGTCGGACGGCACCCCGCTGACGGCCGAGGATGTGGTCTTTACCTGGGAATACTGCACCGCCGATGGCGGCGGCTGCCAGCAGGCGACCTCGTTTAACAATGTGGTTTCGGTCGAAGCGCTCGACAGTCTGACCGTCAAGGTCACCTTCGACATCGCCAAGCCCTTCCCCTATGGCCCGTTCGTGGGCGCCCAGTCGCCGATCATCCAGAAGGCCCAGTTTGCCGACTGCATGGGCGCCAAGGCCCCGGAATGCACCGAGCAGAATTTCGGCCCGATCGGCACCGGTCCCTTCACCGTGACCGATTTCAAGGCCAATGACGTGGTCGTCTTTGCGGCCAACCCGAATTATCGCGACCCGGCCAAACCGGCCTTTGCCACTGTGGTCTTCAAGGGTGGCGGCGATGCGGCCGCGGCGGCCCGCTCGGTCATGGAAACCGGCGAGTTCGACTATGCCTGGAACATGCAGGTCCAGCCCGAGATCCTGGCCCAGATGGAAGCCAAGGGCATCGGCTCGGTGGTCGCGGCCTTCGGCACCTCGGTTGAGCGGCTGATGATCAACTTCACCGACCCTTCGGCCGATCTGGGCGATCTGCGCTCGACCGTCGAAGGCGGGGCGCACCCGTTCCTGACCGACCCGGCCGTGACCAGGGCGCTGAGCCTCGCGATCGACCGGCAGGTGCTGGTGGATGTGGGCTATGGCCCGGCCGGCAAGGTGACCTGCAACGTGCTGCCCGCGCCGGAAGCCTATGCCTCGACCGCCAATGATTGGTGCCTGGCCGGCGGCACGCCGGACTCGGTCGCCGAAGCCAACAAACTGCTCGACGATGCTGGCTGGGTCATGGGCGATGATGGGGTGCGCGTGAAAGACGGCGTGCGGCTGTCGGTGCTCTACCAAACCTCGACCAACGCGGTGCGTCAGGAAACCCAGGCCATCGTCAAGCAGATGTGGTCGGAAATCGGGGTGGAAACCGAGCTCAAGAACATCTCGGCCTCGGTCTTCTTTGGCGGCGACCAATCCTCGCCCGACACCTTCCAAAAGCACTTCTCGGACATCGAGATGTACACCAACAATTTCGATGGCACCGATCCGCAGACCTACATGTCGGGCTGGCGCTGCGAGGAGATCCCCTCGCCCTCCAACAACTGGCTGGGCAACAACATGCCCCGCTTCTGCGACCCGGCCTATGACGCGCTGATCGAAAAACTGGCCGCCACGGCCGGTCTGGAAGCCCGCGCCGAAATCGCCAAAGAGCTCAACGACATGCTCATGGAAGCCGGCGCGATCATCCCCCTGATCCACCGCGGCCGGGTGTCGGCCAAGGCCAACAATCTGGGCGGCCACATCATGAATCCCTGGGATTCGGAGCTGTGGAACATTGCCGATTGGCACCGGATCAACTGATCCTGACGCGACCCTGACCCAAGGTGCCGTCCCCCGCGCGGGGGCGGCGCCCAGGACGGCCTGACGCCCGGGGGATTTCACGATGCTCACCTTTACGCTGCGCCGTCTGCTTTATGCGATCCCCACCCTTCTGGCGATCAGCTTCATCATCTTCGCGATCCTGGAGCTGAGTCCGGGCGATCCGATGTCGCAGGTGCCGCTGACGGTGCCCCAGGAAGAGCGCCTGAAGATTGCCGAGGCGATGGGCCTGAACGAGCCCTTCCACATCCGCTATATCCTCTGGCTCAACCAGTTCTTCGTGAACGAGCCGCTCAATGTGGCCGAGCAATGGTTCGGCATCGAGATCGGCAACAGCGAGGAGCGGCTGCGCGTGCGCAGCTGGATCACCCGCTCGCCGGTGGTCGACCTGATCGTCGAGCGGATGCCCCAAACGCTCTGGGTGGTGGGGCTTTCTTATGTGGTGGGGATCCTGATCGCGGTGCCGATCGGGGTGATCTCGGCCTACCGCCAGTATTCCTGGTTCGACCAGTTCGGCACGCTCTTTTCCATGGTCGGCTTCTCGGTGCCCACCTTCCTGACCGGAACGGTGATGATCCTGGTCTTTTCGGTCTATCTGGGCTGGTTTCCCGACAGTTACGACACCACGCTGGTGGTCAATGACTGGTCGAGCTTTGTGCGCCAGGTCGAGCAGATGGTGCTGCCGGTCACGGTGCTGGCCCTCTTCAACGCCGCCCAGATCAGCCGCTTCATGCGCGCCGCGATGCTGGAAAACCTCACCCAGGATTATGTGCGCACCGCGCGCTCCAAAGGCCTGCGCGAACAGGCGGTGGTGCTGATCCATGTGCTGCGCAATTCGATGATCCCGGTGGTCACGGTGATCGCGCTTGGCGTGCCGCAGATCTTTGCCGGTGCGATCATCACCGAGCAGATTTTCCGGGTGAACGGGCTGGGCGCGCTGCTGATCGTGGGGATCGAGGGCGCGGATTACCCGCTGGTCCAGACGCTGACCTTCATCTTTGCGGTGCTCATCGTGCTCTTCAACCTGATTGCCGACGTGCTTTACGGCATTCTCGATCCAAGGATCCGCTATGACTGACGCGCCGATCGAAGCGACCGGCCCGGCCCAACGTCAGGTCGCGCCGGGCGAGGAGTTGAAAGCCCCCCGTACGCTTTGGGGCGATGTGTGGCGCGAGTTTCGCAAGCATAAGGGGGCGATGATCGGGGCAGGCGTTTTCTTTGCCATCTGCCTCTTGGTGCTGATCGGCCCGCTCTTCCACACCACCGATCCGACCTACACCAATTACCGGGCGCGCAATATCGGGATGAGCTGGGAATATCCGCTGGGCACCGACAA
Organism: Pseudomonadota bacterium; assembly: GCA_039180245.1. Taxonomy (GTDB): domain Bacteria; phylum Pseudomonadota; class Alphaproteobacteria; order Rhodobacterales; family Rhodobacteraceae; genus J013. Next base: position 3,769 of record JBCDDO010000186.1, read on the forward strand.
TGTTGGGCGCGACAGCTTTGCCCAGCTTCTGGCCGGCGGGCGGGTGTCGCTTGCCGTGGGTGTGGCGGCAATGGCGCTGTCGATCGTGCTGGGCGCGCTGGTGGGCATCCTGTCGGGCTATTTCAAACGCATCGACGGCCCGCTGATGCGGCTCACCGATCTGTTCCTGGCGCTGCCGATCCTGCCGCTGCTCCTGGTCATCATCATGCTCTTCCGGGATCCGCTGCGCGCGGCCTTCGGGCCGGAGATGGGGATCTTCATCCTGATTGTCTTCGTCATCGGCATCACCAGCTGGATGCAGACCGCGCGCATCGTGCGCGGCGAGGTTCTGGCGCTGCGCGAGCGGGAATTTGTGCTGGCCGCCCATTCCATCGGCACCCGGCCGCAGCGGATCCTGTCGCGGCACATCCTGCCCAATGTGGTGTCGCCGATCATGGTCTCGGCCACGTTGGGCATTGCCGCAGCGATCATCACCGAAAGTGCGCTGAGCTTCCTGGGCCTGGGCTTTCCGCCCGATTTTCCCACCTGGGGACGGTTGATCTACGACAATAAGGATTTTTTGCAGATCGCGCCCGAGCGGGTGATCTGGCCCGGGTTGGCGGTCGCGCTGACCGTCTTGTCGGTGAATTTCATGGGCGACGGGCTGCGCGACGCGATGGATCCGCGGGCGCGAGGGCGGTGAGGCTGCGCCTGTGGCAGCGTCGGGATGTGAGTATTTTTACCAAGAAGAAGCAGTGGGTGCGGCACGGGATGTCGAAACGCGGCCAAGGCGGGCGTCTGTTTCCTGCAGGCATGGGGCCTGCCTGACAGGGAGACCGACCATGGCCGAGCTTGAACTCATTGGCGCGCCGCGCAGCAATTTCGTTTGGACCACCCGGATCGGGCTGACCGAGATGGGGGTGCCCTACACCCATTCTCCGGCAGCGCCGCACACCGATGAGGTGTTTGTCATTCACCCGCTGGGCATCATCCCGGCCATGCGGCATGGCGATGTGACGCTCTTTGAATCGCCGGCGATCCTGACCTATGCCCATCAGGCCCTGGGCGGGCGGTCGCTTATCTCCGACGACGCGGCGATTGCGGCACGCGACGAGCAATGGCGTTCGTTTGCCCATACCCTGGCCGACCGGGTGATCATGCGCACCTATGCCATGGCCTATATCTTTCCGGGCACCGCGGACGGGTCGCCCAACCGGGCGATGATCGATGAGGTGCTGCCCAAATTCACCAGCCATCTCGACATGCTCGACGGTGCGGCGAAGGCCGGCGAGATCGGGCGGGCAAAGCTTTCGATCGCCGATATCTATCTTTTGCCGATGCTGGCCTATGCCAGCCAGCTGCCCGAGGGCGGCGAGTTGGTCGCAGCCCGGCCCGCGCTGGCCGCCTATCTCAAAGCCGGGCTCGCCCAGCCCAGCGTCGCGGCCACCGCACCGCCGCCACCGCAGTAGACCGCGGCCCCCCTGGCCCCGGGCGGTTGCCCGGGCCCTGCCCTGCGCTACCTCGCGCTGCAGAACCCCTGAAAGGCGCGGGCATGCTGATCGAGATCCTGCGCGACGTTGGTTTGCCGGCCATCGTCGCCTTTATCATGTTTGCGTTGGGGCTCGGCCTGCGCCTGGCGGAGTTTGCCGCGGCCGTCCGGCGCCCCAAGGCCCTGATCGCCGGGCTTGTCGCCCAAATGCTGCTTTTGCCTGCAGCGGCTTACGGCGTTGTCACGCTCTTTGGTCTGACCGGTGAAATGGCGCTGGGCGTGATGATCCTGTCGGTCTGTCCGGGCGGGGTGACCACGAACATGTTCGCGCGGCTGGCCGGCGGGCGGGTGGCGCTGTCGGTTGCCATGACGGGGATCGTCACGCTGGCCTCGGCGCTCACCATGCCGGCCTGGATCGCGCTTTGGTTCGAGCTCTTTTTGGGCGATGCAGCGCCTGCCGTCTCGCTGACGGGGCTGGCCCTGTCGGTCTTTGCCCTCACCGCCCTGCCGGTCGGTCTGGGCATGGCGCTGGCCCATCTTCGCCCGGCCTTTGCCCAGCGGGTCGAGCCCGGCGCAATGCGTCTGGCCAGCGGGCTCTTCTGGCTCCTGATCCTGGCCGCGGCCGCGGCCGCCTGGGAGACGATCGCGCGCTCGATTGCCACGCTGGGTCCAGCGCTCGCGGTGCTGGTGCTGGTGCTCTCGGCGGCAGGCTATGGCACCGCGCGCGCCCTTGGGCTCGACCGGGCAGATCAAATCACGCTGACGGTTGAAACCGGCATTCAGAACGGCACCATCGGGCTGACCCTGGTCACGCTGATCTATGGCATCACCGATGCCACCGTGCCCGACGCCGCAGTGCCGATCGGGCTTTACAGCATCCTGATGTACGGGCTGATGATCCCGCT
>JBCDDO010000187.1:0-6140 GCA_039180245.1 Pseudomonadota bacterium
ACTTTCTGCCATTCTACGCGATTTTGCGCGCCTTCACCGACGACGTCTGGATTGTGGGGCTCACGAACTGGCTGAGCTTCGGCATCGTCGATGCAAAGTTCTTCGGCGTGCTGGCCATGTTCGGCGCGATTGCGGTGATGGCGCTGGCGCCCTGGCTCGACACCAGCCGCGTGCGCTCGGGCCGCTACCGGCCGATGTTCAAATGGTGGTTTGGGCTCTTCGTGGTGAATTTCGTGGTGCTGACCTGGGTCGGTGCCATGCCGGCGGAGGGGATCTATCCCTATATCGCGCTGCTCGCCTCGGCCTACTGGTTCGCCTATTTCCTGATCATCCTGCCGCTTCTGGGGGTGATCGAGAAACCGCTGCCGCAGCCCAAGACCATCGAGGACGATTTCAACGCCCATTATGGCCCCAACGTGGCAGCGACCGAAAAGCCTGGCGGCGGCGCCGTGCAGCCGGCTGAGTGAAGGAGCGTCTTGCGATGATCACCCGACTGCTTCTGCCTCTGGCCTGCGTTGCGGCACTCGCCGCCCCGTCGGCGCAGGCTGCCGGCGGCTATATCGACATGACTGATGTCGAGTTCTCGTTCGAGGGTCCGTTCGGATCCTTCGATCGGCAGCAGCTGCAGCGCGGTTTGCAGGTTTTTCAGGAAATCTGTGCCGGCTGCCACGGCATCCAATATGTGGCCTTCCGCAATCTCGGCGATCCGGGCGGACCGGAGCTTCCCGAAGAGCAGGTGAAGGCCTTTGTCGCTGAGTTTTACCCGGAAGTGTTCGACCCCGAGCTGGACGATTACCGCGCAACCCGGCTGTCCGACAGCTTTCCGCAGAATGTCGATGCCGGGGCGCCGGATCTGAGCCTGATGGCAAAGGCCCGTGCCGGGTTCCATGGCCCTTACGGCACCGGCATCAACCAGTTCGTCCAAGGCATCGGCGGACCGGAATACATCTACTCGCTGCTCAACGGGTATACGGGTGAGGAGAAGGAGGAGGCGGGCGCCTATCTTTTGGAGAACACGTCCTTCGAGGGTGGCTGGATCTCCATGGCCCAGCCGCTTTGGGGCGACGATGTCGAGTATATGGACGGCACTGAGGCGACGATCGAGCAACAGGCCAAGGATGTTTCCGCCTTCCTGATGTGGGTTGCCGAACCGAAGATGATGGCCCGCAAGGAGGCCGGGCTGACAGCCGTGATCTTTCTGATCGTCCTGTCGGTGCTGCTCTTTTACACAAACAAGCAGATCTGGGCCTCGGTGAAGGCTAAGTCGCCACGGTCCCAGGACGCCTGACCGCAACGGGCGATTTGCGATGGGCCGGCTTGGCCCATCACGCGGGCGCGTCGCCCAGATAGGCGGCAAGCTCGGGGGGCGGATTGCGCAAGAGGTCGGCCGTCTCCTGCAGGCCGCGAAGCTGCCCCGAGGCGAGGAATCCGGTCAGCGGCGCGATGCGCCTTGCATCCTCGGGCGCGTGACTGACAAGCACCGAGACCATATCCTCGGCAGCCACAATCTCGGCGACGAGGTCGAGCATTTGATGACGCAGCGCCGGACCGAGTGCGGCAAAAGGCTCGTCCAACAACAGCACCCGCCGCTGCCGCAGCACCGCGCGCGCGATTGCCGCGCGTTGGCGCTGGCCGCCCGAGACCTCGCCCGGGCGCCGCATGTCCAAGCCAGCGAGCCCGACCCGCTCCAACACCCCGGCGATCCGCGCAAGGTCGGCCCGGCTCAGCCGCAGATCCGGCGCCACGCCCAGCCCGACATTTTCGGCCAGCGTCAGATGCGCAAAGAGGTTGCGCTCCTGAAACAGGATCGAGACCGGCCGGTCGGCCGGTGGCCAAGCGGTGATGTCGCGGCCATCGACCAGGATCAGGCCGGCCTTGGGCGCGATGAACCCGGCCATCGCTTCCAGCAAGGTCGATTTCCCGCTGCCGGATGCGCCGATCAGGGCGGTCACACCTGGCGGGAAGGAGACATCTGCCGTCAATTCACAGGTGCCGCGCTCTATGCGCAGGTCATGCAGCGCGATCATGACCGGCCTCCCAGCCGCCCGGTGAGCCAAAACAGGCCCAGGCTGAGCAGGAGCAGGAGGAACGCCGCGCCCATCGCGTCATCCATTCGATAGGCGCCCATCAGCCGGTAAATCTCGAGCGGCAGGGTTGCCGTCTGTGGCGGCGCGAAAAGGGCGATCACGCCCAGATCGCCGGCCGAAAGTGCGGCGGCCAGACCCAGCGCGACCCCGGCCGGACGCCGAAGCGCCGGCCATGTCACCAGACGCAGCCGCGCCCAGCCCGCCATGCCCAGACTGTCGGCCAGCCGTGCATCGTGATCGCGCAGCCGCGCATAGGCCGGCAGCATCAGGCGCAGGGCAAAGGGCAGGCTCATCGCCGCATTGACCAGCACAGTGACCGGCAAGGCCAGCGCAAATGGATCGACGACGGGGCGGAGCAGCAAAAAGAGCCCCGATCCCAGAACCAGCGGCGAGGTGGCAAGGCCGATCAGCCCGATCGCCTCGACCGCGCGCCCCCGGTTTCCGCCGAGATCAAGCGTCAAGGACGCAATGCCCATGGCCAGGACCAGGCTGAGCAGCGCGGCCGGGCCGGCCAGGGCAAGGCTGACTGCCGCCGCCTCCCACACCGCGTCGGGCAGACCGCCGATCAGCCCTGGCGCGCCGCGCAGGGCGACCGCGGCCAACGGCGCAATCAGAAACGCCGCACCGATGAAAATGGCAAGCCCATCGGTCAGCCGCGCATGCCGGGAGGCCAGCGATGCCGGCATCGCCTGGGGCACGGTCTGCAGTCCCGGCTCGAACCCGGTGGCGCGCCCGGCAAAAAGCAGCGCGACCGCCAGCGCCGCGCCCAGGGCAAGCTGCATGGCCCCAAGCACCGCAGCGCGCCCGGGCGCAAAGTCAAAGCGCACAGCCTCGTAAATCGCGACCTCAAGGGTCGAGGCCGCCGGCCCGCCGCCCAGGGTCAGCGCCACGGCAAAGCTGGTCATCGACAGCAAGAACACCAGCAAAAGCGCGCCAGGCAGCACCTCGCGCAGGATCGGCCGCTCGATATGCCGGGCGATTGCGGCCGGGCTCATGCCCAGATGCGACGCAAGGCGCCAGTGCTCGGGCGGCACCGCCGCCCAACCTTGCACCAGCATTCGGGTGACCAGCGGCAGGTTGAAAAAGACATGGCCCAGAACCACGCCGCCAAGCCCGTAAATGTCGAGCCGGGCGGCACCCAATGCGGCCAGCGCATCGCTCACCGGTCCGGCGCGGCCCCAGATTGCGGTCAATCCCAACACCGCGACGATTGCGGGCAGCACGAAGGGCGCACCAAGCAGCACGGTGAGCATGGCGCGGCCCGGGAACCGCCGCCGGGCGAGCGCGCGGGCGAGCGGAATTGCCAGCAGCCCGCTCAGCGCCGCGGACAGGGTTGCCTGCAGCAACGTGAAGCGCAATGCCGCCCCCTCATAGCGGCCGAAGCGGAACTCGGCCGGGGCCGCGGCGAGAAGGGCCGCGATGGGCGCCACGATGAGGAGAAGCGGCACCGCAACGGCCGCCCATCCTGCCAGCCCGCCGCGCATCACGCCCCGTGCTGGGGCGCGGGCGCGCTTGCCGCGCGCATCGGAAACCGGCGAGGACAGGTTGCCGGTCACAAGCGGCGCCGTGGGGCAGCGCGGGTCAGTTGCTCAACGCCGCGAGCCATTCGTCCAGCGCCAGCTTTTTGAGGTCCGGAACTTCGGCGGGCGGGATCATCCGCGCCGCATCCGGTCCCAGCGGCGCGGCGAACCCGTTGGGCAGCCCAGCTTCGGGCATCACCGCGGGATACATCCAATTGGTGGTGGGAATGACCGACTGGAACCCCTCGCCCAACATGAAGGCCAAAAACGCATCGGCAAGCGCGGGCTGGGCCGAGGAGGCGAGCTTGCCGGCCACCTCGATCTGGAGCAAATGCCCTTCCTCAAAAAGCGCGGCACGTTTGGTGTCATCGCCCTCGGCAATGCTGTGATAGCTCGGCGAGGTGGTGTAGCTCAGCACCATCTCCGCCTCGCCCTCCAAAAACAGCCCATAGGCTTCCGACCAGCCCTTGGTCACGGTCAGGATGCGCGGGGCAAGGCCCGCCCAGATCTCGGGCGCGCGGTCGCCATAGGCAGCCTTGACCCAAAGCAAAAGCCCAAGCCCGGGGGTTGAGCTGCGCGGATCCTGGATGATGATGCGCAGATCCTCGGGGCTGGCGACCAGCGCCTCGAAACTCGCTGGCGGCTGGGCAAGCCGGGTGCTGTCATAGACAAAGGCGAACACGCCCCAATCATAGGGCAGGAAGACCGGGTCATCCCAGGCCACCGGCAGGTCGAACGCGGCCGCAACGCCATGCGGGGCGAACAGACCGGTCGCTGTTGCCTCGGCCACAAGATGGCTGTCGAGCCCCAGAACGATGTCGGCCTCGCTGCGCGCCCCTTCGAGCTTCAGGCGCGACAGCAATGCCGCCCCGTCGCCGGCCGGCACAAAGCGCAGATCGCAGCCGCATTCGGCCTCGAACCCTGCCTCGATCTGCGGGCCAGGGCCCCATTCCGACACGAAGCTGTCATAGGTGTAGACCGTCAGCACGGGCTGATCCTCGGCAACGGCTGCCATCGCGGCAAGAGACACCGCCGCGGCGAGAAAGACACGGGTCGCAGGGCGAGAAAAACTGGTCATGGTCACCTCCTTGTCCATGAGCGCAAGGAGAGGTCAGGGGGGATGTCCCGCTGCCTTCCCTCCGCCGGTATGATCCGGTTCAGGTTCAACGGGTCCGCATGTGCGTCTCAGCCCGGTTCTGTCCGGACACCCCGAGGCTGGTGCGACCTTATCGTGACGCCGGGCGATTGCAACACCGGGCGGATTGCAACACTGGGCCGATTGCTTGACCGGGCCGATCGCACGACCGGGCCTTTCGCCGGCCGCAAGGAGCGGATATGAGGCGGGAAACGGGGGAAGGGCCATGTCGCTCAACACATTCGGGCATGTCTTTCGGGTCACCACCTGGGGCGAAAGCCACGGGCCGGCGCTGGGCGCCGTGGTCGATGGCTGCCCGCCGGGCGTGGCGTTGAGCGCCGAGACGCTGCAGCCCTGGATGGACCGCCGGCGCCCGGGGCAAAGCCGCTACACCACGCAGCGCCGCGAGGCTGATGCGGTGGAGATCCTGTCGGGGGTGTTTGACGGGGTGACGACCGGCACGCCGATCCAGCTGATGATCCGCAACACCGATCAGCGCTCGAAGGATTATTCGGAGATCGCGCAGAGCTTTCGCCCCGGCCATGCCGACATCGCCTATTGGCGCAAATACGGGCTGCGCGACTACCGCGGCGGCGGGCGCGCCTCGGCGCGCGAAACCGCTGCACGGGTGGCCGCGGGCGGGGTGGCGCGGGCGGTGCTGGCCATGCTGGCGCCGCAGATCGAGATCCAGGGCGCGATGGTGCAGATGGGGGCTGCGCGCACCGAGACACGCGATTGGGCCGAGGTCGACCGCAACCCGTTTTTTTGCCCCGATGCGGAAGCCGCCGCTGCCTGGGCCGAGGCGCTGGACGGTCTGCGCAAATCGGGCAACTCGGTCGGTGCGGTGATCGAGCTGGTGGCGCGCGGCGTGCCGGAGGGGCTGGGCGCACCGATTTATGGCAAGCTCGACGCCGATCTTGCTGCGGCGATGATGTCGATCAATGCGGTCAAAGGGGTGGAGATCGGTGCCGGCATGGGTGCGGCCGCACTCACCGGGGTTGAGAATGCCGATGAGATTGCGCTGGGTCCCGATGGGCGGCCGCAGTTTTCGTCCAATCATGCGGGTGGGGTGCTGGGCGGGATTTCGACCGGTCAGGATCTGGTGGTGCGGTTTGCGGTCAAGCCGACCTCGTCGATCTTGACGCCGCGGCGCACGATCTCGGTGACAGGAGAGGCGGTCGAGCTGACAACCAAGGGTCGGCATGATCCCTGTGTGGGCATTCGGGCGGTGCCGGTGGGCGAGGCGATGATGGCCTGCGTTCTGGCCGATCACATGCTGCTCGACCGTGCCCAGACCGGCGGGGTGCGCGGCCCTCTGGGCCCGGACTGACGCATGTGCAGCAAGGCCGCCCCGGCGCGCCGCCCCCCCCCCCCCCCCCCCCCGCCCGGGGGGGCCCC
>JBCDDO010000188.1:0-6124 GCA_039180245.1 Pseudomonadota bacterium
CGGCCGTGTTCAGAGATCTTCTTTATGCGCCGCCTCTTCCTTATAGGCGCCGTAGGCGATGGCGCCGATCACCGCCACGATGGAGAGGACGAGGAAGATGCCCGGCGTGGAGCCGCCGGCGCCGGTGAAATACGCGCCGACACCCTCCCAGCTGTCGATTGGTGAACCCATGTCTCAGTCTCCTTTTGTCAGGTTCAAGATCATTCGGCCGGCGTCGCCGCGGCCAGCTGGCCGCGGGGCGTCGTCTGCATGCCCTCGGGATAGGCGCAGACCGGCACTTCGGCGAGGTCCATGCCCATGATCTCCACATGCTCGGGAATGCGCAGCAGCCCGACCACTTTGAGACCCAACGACACGACATAGCCAGGGATGAAGCCCAGCAGCGCCATCGAGACCGCGCCGATCACCTGGCCCAGCAGGTTGGTGTCGGGATAGTCGCCATTCGGATAGCCGGCCGCGAAGATGCCGAAGGCGACCACACCGAACGCGCCGGCAAAGCCATGCACCGAGACGGCGCCGACGGCATCGTCGATCTTGAAGGTGGTCTCCAGCCATTTGGCGCCGATCGGGGCGATGATCCCGCCACAGAGGCCCAGCAGGAAGGCAAGCGGCGGCCAGTAGACATCGAGCCCCGAGGCGGCCGCGAAAATGCCGGCAAGCGCACCGGACATCATCCAAAAGGGATCGCGCCCAGCCAGCCAGCCGCCGATCACGCCGCCGGCAAAGCACATCAGCGTGTTGAAGGCGATCGCCGAAAGCGTGGCCGGGTTGCCGAAGATCGTCGTCCACTGACCGGTGCCATTGTAGATGATGCAGCCGCCCAGAAAGCCGAAGAAGCCCACGATCAGCACCATCAGGCCGAAGGTGGCCAGCGGGATGTTGTGGGGACGGATCTCATTGGCCGTGCCGTCCGGATTGAACTTGCCGATGCGCGGGCCGAGATTGATGAGCACACCCAGCGCAAAGAACGCCGCGATCATGTGCACGCAGCCCGCCGCGCCAAAGTCATGCCAGCCGTATTCGGTCAGCAGCCAGCCATCGCCATGCCAAGCCCAGGCCGCGCCCAGGATCCACACAACCGAGCCAAGCAGGATGGCCAGGATGATAAAGCCCGAAAGCTTGATGCGTTCGATCACCGCGCCCGAAAAGATCGACGCTGTGGTGGCTGAGAAGAGCGCGAAGGCCGCCCAGAAGATGCCCGAGGCATTGTCCTGCAGGTTCGGCCCCATATTCTCGGACCAGGGCGCGCCGCCGGTTTCAGCCCCGAAATCGGGCAGGCCCGTGGGGCTCGCCAGATAGATCCACCAGCCGACAAAAAAGAAGGTGGGCAGCACAAATGCAAAGGCGAGGATGTTCTTCATCCCCGAGGCGAGCACGTTCTTCTTGCGCGACGCACCCATCTCATAGCCGAGAAACCCGGCATGGATGATGAACATCAGCGCAGTGCACCACCAGTAGAACACCTCCATGTTCACTGCCGTGGAGATCGCCGTGCCCTCCTCGAGCGTCGCGATCTTGGCTGCCAGTTCGGCCAGCTGTTCTTCCATCACATGTCCCATCATTCGTTTGGTGTTGGGCCCAGCCTTATCCAATTCACCCGCTCTGGGAACAAAAAAATGCCCTCATTGGGGCAGAGGAGATTTACTGAATTAAAACAAATTGTTAGATGGGTTTGATGTCAGCAGCCGACAACAAGGTGACGACTTTTTAAGCGGTTTCCGGGATTATGCGCACTCATCGGGCAATGCGGTTGCGCAGCATCGGTTGATTCTGCGCCGGTTTTCGCCGATGCAGGACTGTGTTTGACGGCGCGGTTCCTATGTGCTGCCTGGTCTGCAGCGCGCCGGCTCGCTCGGTGGCAAAAACAAACAAGAAACGTCGGGGGATCGCTTGAAACGAACCGAGAGCAAGAGCGGGAAAGCCGCCAGCCCATCGCAAACGCGATCGACCGGCCCGGTTCATCTTGGCATTTTCGACTTTACCGGCGCCTTTCGCTCCAAGCGGCTGTCCGGCGCGGCCTTTGATACCGCGCTCGCCGATGGCTGGCATTTCATCGACGCGCTGCCGTTCTGGATGCATGACGAGACCTGCTTTGAAGAGCGCGGCTTTGTCGATGAGCCCTGCGCTGTGCAGGCAGACACGCAGCGGGGCTTCCCCTTCGAGCCGGGCGCCAAAATGGCGATTGCCGAGTATGTCGGTCCTTCGGCCGCCATCTCGCCCAGAGCTGCCCTGGCGCACCAGATCGCAACCGCTGGGAAGCTGGGGTTCGACGCGCTGGGCGGATTTGAGTTTGAGACGATTTTTCTGGCCGAGGACGGTGCAAGCCTGCGCGACAAAGCCTGGCGGGATCTCGCCCCGGCGCTGACGCTCAACCGTTGCTGGTCGACGACCTCGCCCGCGGCCGATGCGGCGTTTCTGGAGGCCATCGACGAGGCGATCCTGGGCTGCGACATCGCGCTTGACCATCGCTGTGCCGAGCTTGGGCCGGGCTGTGTGGAGTATTCGCTCGGCCCCAGCCCGCTCATGCGCGCCGCCGATGATGCGGCGCTTTTCAAGATGGCGGTGAAGGCAGAAGCCCGGCGCCAGGGCATGACGGCAAGCTTCATGGCCCAGCTCGATAGAGGGTTTCCGGGCTTGTGCGGGCATCTCAACATCTCGCTCCGCACGGCCAGGGCAAAGGGCAAAACCGCGGGCAAGACGCCGCTCTACAGCGCAGGCGATCCGCTGGGGCTCAGCAAAACCGGCCGGGCTTTCTTGGGCGGGATCGTGGCATTGACGCCCGAGCTGATGTGCCTGTTTGCGCCCACGGTGAACGCCTATCGCCGGCTGCGCCCGGGCAATTGGGCGCCGCGCACCCCAAGCTGGGGGGTGGGGAATTACTCCTGCGGCGTGCGCGTCACCTCCCGCTCGGCCGAGGAGACGCGGCTGGAGCTGCGCCTGCCCGGGGCCGACACCAACCCGCATCTGACCGCGGCCATGGCGCTGGCCGCCGGGCTGTGGGGCATCGAGACCGGTGCCGATCCCGGACCGCCGGTTGTGGGCAATGCCCGCACCGCACCGGTTGATCCCGACCGCCTTTTGCCGACCTCGCTGGAGGAAGCCGCCGCCCGTTTCGCCGCTTCGGACATTGCCCGCGCGCTGTTCGGAGACCCGTTCGTCGACCATTACGCGGCCTATTGCAGGGCCGAGGCAGCTGCGTTTCACGCCCATGTCTCGGCCTTTGAACGCGCGCGCTATTTGGAGAGCCTGTGACCGTGACTGACATTGAAGCCTTTGTGGACGCGCCCGGCCGGGCCGAAAAGATCGCCCAAGTGCGCGCGCTGATCGACGCGCATGAGATCGAGTATCTCTATTTGCAATTTGTCTCGGTCACTGGGCGGATCTGCGGCAAGGGCATTCCGGCCGCGCATTGGGAGAGCATTGCCAATAAGGGCTTCCAGCTTGTCTATGGCGCGACGGTGAACCTCTTTCTCAACCGCCATGGCGAATACATGGGCTATGGTCCCGAGGCGGCCGAACTGGTGGGCATTCCCGAGCCCGAGACCTTTTGCCAATTGCCCTGGGACAAGCGGGTGGCGCGGCTTTTTTGCACGCTGTTCCGCGGTCGCGAAGAGCGAGAGGATCCTGGTGCCTTCCTGACCTCGGATTGCCGCGGCAACCTGCGCCGGCTGCATGCGGGCTTTGAAGCCAAGCATGGGCTGCAGATGCGCACCGGCACCGAGCCGGAAATGATGTGGCTGAAGAAGGGTGCCGACGGCAAGCCCGATGGCGGCTTTTCCAACCCCTATTGCTATCACATCGACCAGTTCGAAAGCCTGCGCCCGGTCTTCCTTCGGGTGATCGAGTATTGCCATGCCATGGGGCTCGACATGATCCAGGGCGATCATGAGGACGCGCCCGGCCAGCTTGAGCTCAATTTCAGCTTCGACGAGGCGCTGCGCAATGCCGACCGGCTGACCACCTATCGCCAGATCTGCGCCCAGGTCGCGCGGGAGTTCGACCTGATCGCCTGCTTCATGTCGAAACCCTTCATGGGCGTGTCGGCCTCGGGCTGTCACCACAACCTGTCGCTCTGGGAGGGGGGCGAGGATGCGCCCAAAACACTGGGCAAGAACAAGGGCGTGGCGATGGGCGACGTCTTCCACCACCGCACCGGCGGCAGCAACAAATTCATGCCCGAAGGCGCGGATCCGCAAATGCCGGGCGTTGTTGGCCAGCATGCAATCGGCGGCATTGTCACCCATCTCGACGCGCTCACCGCCATTGGCTGTTCGACCGTCAACTCCTATCGCCGGCTCTGGGATACCGGCTTCTGGGCGCCGGTTTTCAAGGATTGGGGGTTCCAGAACCGCACCACGGGTTTGCGCATCTCGGCCCCCGGACGGTTCGAGTTCCGCTCGGTCGATTCGATGGTCAACCCCTATCTGATGGCCGCGGGGCTGATGCAGGCCTGCGACCACGGCCTGTCCGACCAGATCCCCTGCGGCGCGCCGGAAGAGCGCAACATCTATGTCGCCATGGAAGAGGGCAAGCTCGTCCAAAAGCTGCCGATGACCCTGGGCGATGCGCTAAAGGCGCTGGCCGAGGATGAAGTGATCAAATCGGCAATGCCGGGCGAGATGTACCGGCTTTACAATGAGTATAAGACCGATGAGTGGGAGCGGTTCCTGCACACCGTCTCCAGCTTCGACACCGAGACCTATCTCGACTGTTTGCCCTGATCCGATCCCGATCCGGGCCGCGCCAGGGGGAGAGCCCAAGCATGACGACCGCCGAGCTCGACGCGCCGTTTCTGCCGCTGGACGATCCCGGCTTTTCGCTGCGCGACCCGCGTGTGGCCCAGGCCCGTGCGCAAAGCTGGTATGCCCGCACGCCCTATGGCATTGCCGTGCTGCGCCACCGCGAGATGGGCGAGCTTCTGATCAACCGCGCGCTGCGTCAGGGCAGCCATGCCTGGCCGGCCCTGAACGGGGTCACCGGGACGTTCGCGGAATGGTGGGGGCGCACGATTTTGGTGCAGGAGGGCGCCGATCACACCCGTTTGCGCCGCCTCATCAACCCTGCCTTTGCCCCGGGTCTTTTGGAAGTGATGCGGCCGCGATTTGAGGCGATGGCCAATGCGCTGGTCGATGGCTTCATCGACCGGGGGACGTGCGATTTCATGGCCGAGTTTGCCGACCCTTACGCCGCACAAATCCTGTGCCTGATGCTGGGCCTGCCCCATGCCGAGGCGCCGAGACTGCTGGAGCTTTCCTCGACCATGGGTCTGGCGCTCGGCGTTGATTTCGCACGCCATGCCGCGGCGATCGATGCAGCCACCGAGGCGATGTTTGCTTATGCCGACGAGGTGGTGGCGCGCCGGCGCGATGCACGCGGCGCGGATTTCATCTCGGTCCTGGTGCGCGCAAGCGAGGAGGAAGACCGGCTTTCGGACGATGAGCTGCGCGATATGATCCTGATGCTGGTCTTTGCCGGCATCGACACCACGCGCAACCAGCTCGGCCTCGGCATGTCGATGTTCTTCGAGCATCCCGATCAGTGGGCGCTGTTGGCCGACGAACCCGACCTTGCCGCGCGCGCCGTCGAGGAGGTGATGCGCATGCGGCCCACGATCACCTGGGTGACGCGCGAGGCGGTGGAGGATCTGACCTTTCGGGGGGTGGAGATCCCCAAAGGCACCACGCTGCACCTGCTCTCGGGGGCTGCCGGTACGGATGCGGCGGTGTATTCCAGCGGCTTTGACATCCGTGCCGAGCGCAAGCGCCATTTCGGCTTTGGCGGCGGGGTCCATCATTGCGTGGGCCATGCCATTGCCCGCAGCGACATGAGCGTGGCGCTCACCATCCTGCCGCGGCGTCTGGCTTCTCCCGCGGCGGCATCGCCCGCCACATGGCTGCCCGACAGCGGCAATACCGGGCCAATCACACTGCCGATGCGGTTCTCGCCGCGGCGCTGACGTACATGGCACCGCGCCGGCCAAGCAGGGGCGTCAGATGCGAGACCCGGGCTTAGGAATTGACCAGCTTGGTCAGCTCATGGGCCGCGTCGCGCAACCGGGGGATAAAGGAGCGTGCCCGCGCAAGCGTCATCCGCATGGTCGGCGCGTGGAAGGAAACGGTTGAAA
>JBCDDO010000189.1:0-6105 GCA_039180245.1 Pseudomonadota bacterium
CGCTATTTCACTACTTTTGGGAATATTCAATGGTACGTCGATTGGTCAAATAACCTTGAAAATCGGCCCCAATTTTGTAATTATAGGCTTTCAAAGTTAGACCCTTTATTTTGAGATCGCTGCAATCGCGCGGTTGCACCACTTCGCCTGCATCAAAGACCAACTGGCAACGTTATAGCGCCATATAAAACGAGATTATGTGTCAAGTTCACCCATCATAAAGGTCAATGTCACAGTTCAAGGCCATACCAGCATTCTCAAAGTCATTGGTCCGGTGCTTCCGGTCGCATGGCGTTACCCAGTATGACGTATTTTATGCTACGACGTCCGAGTTCCACCGCCCGCGGCACCCGGTCGACGGCAAAGACCACGCTGCCCTCGCGGGCCCAGGCGACGGGTCGGAACGCCGCGCGCAGTGCCTGCATCTGAGCGGCAATCCACGGCTGGCGCCAATGCTGATAATCCTGATGCACGATCACCGAGCGCCCGGGGATCAGCGCTGGATAAAAGATACGCGCAATCGCATCGGCGGTTTCCGGCGTCTTCATCACATCGATGAACAGGACCTCGATGGCTCCCCCGGTCCACACCGCCTCGGTCACATCGCCCGGATGCAGCATGAGCCGCCGGCCCCACGGCGCCAGCATGCGGCGCACGACGGGCAGCATATCCTCGCCGTCAAAGCGCGGGATCCCGTTCGCATAGAGGAATTTCTCCTTGTGATCGGGCGAGGCGGTGAAGAAATCAAAGGCATGAACGGGCGAGTCAAGACCGGCAGCCGCCAGACCGGCGGCCAGCCGGGCGGTCGACCCCCCGGCGAAACAACCCAGATCGCAAACCGCGCCCTCGCCACGCGCCCAGCGGTGTGTCAGCCAGTAGAGCAGGCGCGACTCGTCCTCGCACAGCATGGTCGGCACCTGCGCGGCGCGATCCGGCACCCGGCCCGGCGCGCCGCGCCAGGGAGTGTCGGCAAATGTCCCCCAGACGGGGTCAGTCATTGTCGGAAAGCGTGCTCCCCGCGCCCGCGCGCGAGGCGTCGCTGGCGGGCACATAGGTGCGCGCGGCCCAGGACTCGAGGGTCTGATGGGTCGCGGCATCCACCGGGCAGACGGTGGCGGTTTCAGGCGCCGGCTCGCGCGGGCCGCGGCGCGCCACGATATCGGCGACATCACCGCGCGGCACGTCCAGCGGCATGCCCGACGCGGCGGCAAAGGGCAGCATCAGATCGGGGACCACGACCTGATGGAACCGCGCCTGATCGGGGCCCTCAAGCCCTGCATGATCCTGCAACAGACAGCCTGCGCGGATCGGGCAGAGCCTGCCGGTCGCGCCGTGCCAACCGCTCTCGCGATCGCCCTGAACCGCTTCGCCCGGCCAATCGGTGAGCAGCTGCGCCAGCCGTTCGGGGCCCGGCAGGCCGCGGGCCGCCAGCCAGCGCACGGCCTTGCCCGCCTCCTCGGCATGGCCCCAGCTGGCACCCGCCCCGCGCATCGCCTTGCGCGCGAGCGCCTCGACCTCAGACAGCGACAGCTTCATCGGGCAGGCTCCAATCATCGGCTCCGGTGGCAAGATCTTCGGGCAGCGGCGCGTGCTGGTACATGCAGATCCGCACCCAGCGGTCGGACCGGGGGTCGAAACGGGTTGCCCCGAACATCGAGAGCTTGGCGCGCAGCAGGTCGATGGGCATCATCTCGGCGCTCACCAGATTGTCGCGGATCTCGCCATAGGGGCAGCGGACGGAGAGCTGGACCCGGCGCACAATATGCCGATGCTGGGGGTTGCGCATCAGGAATTCGGCGACCATGCCCCGGGCTCCTTCGAGGTCATGGGCAAGCAGCGCGGCGTCGCGCCCGATCGCCAACGGCTGTTCGAGCGGAGCGCCCGGCTCGTCATAGCGTTCGCCGAGGCGGGGCTCGAGTTTCTCCTCCGAGACATACCAGAACCGGGCAGAGGCGGCTCGTTCGGCGTAATCGGGTTGCAGCGCCCAGGCATAATTGCGCGCGATCAAGCCGCGCAGCCGGGCAATGGGCATGTTGCCCTGAATGGCGAAATGGCGGGCCTCGTCGACGCTCATCAGGTCTTCGAGATCGTCGATCAGCGCGCCATGCGGCTCGAGCATGCAGGCGAGCAGCGCCTCCTGCCCCTCCAGGCTCAGCTCGGCTTCGGCCCGACGCCACAAGGCATCCCAGGGCGCCGGGCCCACCGGCTTCGCCTGTTCTTGAAGACGGCGGAGGTCGCGGCGCAAGAGGTCGAGCTTTTCCTGCTGATAGGGGTGCTCGGACCGCCAGGCATCGGCATTGCGGGCCGCCCGGTCCAGATGAACGCGAAACGCGTCCCACGCCGCGGCATCCGGCAGGGCCCGGACCCGGGCGAGCGCCGCTTCGCGCGCGGTGATCCAGGCATCGATCAGGGCCGGATGGGTCACCAGAAACGGCGCCATGCCGAGCCCGGTGGAATTGCCAACGCCGAACCGGCGGCGCAGGGCGGGAGCGATCCGCGCCGCGCCGGGGTCTCTGGCCGCCGCGAGATGCTCGACCATGTCGAGGGTAAAGGCGCGGATCAGCCAGACCGTCAGCATCTCGGCCCGGAACGGCCCGTCGAGCAAGGGCCGCCCGGCCAGGCGCCCCAGATCGGCGGCGCCGAACTTGCCCGAGCCATAGACGGCCGTGGTGCGCATGAGATAGCCGACATTGTCGATCAGGGCGGCATCGGGCTGGGCGCCTGCGGCGAGCCGCGCCACCACATGATCCCAGAGCCTGACCGAGCGGTTGGCACGGCTGAGCGTCAGCTCGGTCTCGCTGACGCGGCCGGCCTCCTGCAGCGGGACATTGGCGGCGAGCCGGTCGAGATCGGCTTGCGTCGGCTCTCCGTCGAACAGGGTGAAGGTCGCATCCCAGGCGGTCGCGATCACCCGGTCGGAGCGCTGATCGGGCGCCAGGTCGTGGGCAAAGGCGACGAGGGTATAGCTGCGCCGCGGCCCGCGCGCGCGGTAGAACGCCCGCCCGACCCCTTTTGCATCGATCTGCCAGAGCGGGCGGTCGATGCGCCACCCCTCGGCCTTCATCCGGCGGAGAAGGGTGCGCATGAAGCTGAGCCGCGTTGCATGGAAACTGCCAAGCCGCGCGAGGCGCATCACCGCATCGGGCGCGCGATAGGGCATGGCGGCGGGTCGGGTCATGGCGGGCCTCTCGATTGGTCGCAGTGACTATGCCGGGATCGCGCCCGGGCGGCAATGGGGCATGGACCTTCGGGCCGGATTGACCAAACGGAATGCGGCTGGCGCCGCATGCTCTTATGTTTTTGCGCGCCCGGGGGCGCGCCGCGGGCGCCTAGAATGTCAGGGCATAGTGCTGCTCGGTCACGCGGGTGCCCCAGGTTGCGTCCTCGGCTTCGTCGGTGATCGTGAAACCGGCATTGAGATAGACTTTGCGCGCGGCCTCGAGCCCCTTGAAGGTATGGAGGTAGAGACCGCGCGCCTGATCCTTGCGGGCGGCCTGGATGGCGCGGGCCATCAGGCGCTGTCCGAGGCCAAGCCCCCGGGCGCGGTCGCTGGCGATGAACCAGCGCAGATGCGCGTGCTCCGCCTCCTGCTCGCCGCCGTCGACGGTCAGTGTCGCGAGATAGCCCTGCGCATCGCTGGCGGAGAAGAGATGCGTGCCGGGCGCGCCCAGCCGGTCGACAAAGGCACCCATCTCGCGGGCGACCTTGGCCTCGAATTCCGGGCCGAAGTTCCAGTGTTCCGCGTAGTATGCGCCGTGCCGGGCGACGGTCCAGCCGACGAGGCCGGGGCGCCAGCCGGAGGCGATGTCATATGTCTCGGGCATCATCGGGCGCTTCATGATCCGAGATTTGCATCGAAGAACCCCATCCAGTTGCCGCCGAGGATCTTGCCCGTCTCCTCGGCGTTGAAGCCAGCGCCCAGGAGCCCTTCGGCCAGCCCCGGCCAATCGCGGTTGTCGCGGAACCAGGCCTGATGTTTCGGAAAGGCCGCGCCGCTGCGGGCATGGGTCCAGCGGCCCGTGCGCATCCATTCGACGGTGCTGTCGGGGCGGCCCTGGCAGAGATCCGAGCCGATGCCGAGCCGGTCGACGCCCATCCGCTCGGCGGTGCGCGCCACCATCTCGCAAAAGGCCGCGCGGGTGCACTCGGACCCGCCGGCGAGGTGATGCGGGTAGAGCGAGAACCCCAGCATCCCGCCGCTTTCGGCCAACGCATCCATGACCCGGTCCGAGACATTGCGCCCGGTGTCGCGCCATGCGCGGGGGTTGGCATGGGTCACCGCGACCGGGCGGCCCGAAGCGGCGATGGCGTCGAGCACCGTGCGCTCGCCCGCATGGGAGAGATCGGCGATCATGCCAAGCCGGTTCATCTCGGCCAGCACCTCGCGGCCCATGCGGGTGAGGCCGGTATCCTCGGCCTCCTGCCAGCCGGTGCCCAGCAGCGACTGATTGTTGTAGGTCAGCTGCATGAAGCTGAGGCCGAGCTGATGCAGGATCCCGACCAGGCCGATATCGTTCTCGATCACCTGGGGGTTCTGGGCGCCGAACAGGATCGCGGTGCGCCCCGAAGCGCGGGCGGCGCGGATTTCGGCAGCGTTGCGGGCGGGCGCGATCAGATCGGCATGGTCGCGGAAATGCCGGTGCCAGGCGGTGATCCTGTCAACGGTTTCGCGAAACCCCTCGTGATAGGCGATGGTGGCATGCACGGCATCAAGCCCGCCCGCGCGCATCTGCGCAAAGATCTCGCGGGACCAGTTACAGTATTGCAGGGCATCGATACGCAACGGGGTCACCGGGGTGCGATCCTCACAAGGGTGTGTTTCCAGGTTTTCGTGATCACGGTCAGGGTCATGCTGGCAGCCTCGCAGCGCGCGGCCAGAAAATCGAGGCTGAAGATCAGCCAGTCGAAGCTTGGCCCGTCACGGCCGCGCCATCGGGGCGTCAGGCGGATGCTGCGCCACGCGGCGGCCGTGAAATTGCGCATGCTGGCAAGGATCTGCCCTGTGCCTGCCACTTGCCGCCGCAAGGCTGCAAGCAGGCGGCCGGTCCCCTCAGGCGTGCCGCCCATGCTCAGGCCGTTGCCAAACAGGGTGACCGTGTCGAACCGGGGGGCTGGCGTGAAATCATGGATATCGGCGGCGATCACGGGGTATCCCCGCGCCCGCGCCATGGCGGCCAGATCGGGAGAGATGTCGAGGCCGGTCACCTCGCCCCGGCGGGCAAGGGCCGGCAACAGATTTCCGGTCGCGGTGCCGACATCCAGGATCCGGCCCCGGGCGTGGCTCACCAGCGCCTGCTCGACCCTGTTGAGGCGCGAGGGCGGGCGGAACCGGGCGCCGAGCGAATAGGCGTGGCGCGTGCCGTCGGGCTCGACCAGCACAAAGGGGCTCCGGTCGCCGGCGCGATAGGCGATACAGGCCTCGGCGAACAGATCGGCGTTATGCGGGCGTATCGGCTTGGTCAATGGCATGGCGGGAAAGTGGACCCGTTTGCAGAAACAGGCAAGGGGGCTGCTGGACCAGCAGGGGCGAATCGCGATAAGAACATAACAGGAACAAAAAGCGGAAAACCCCATGCTGGACATGTCCGGGCACAGCATCGACCTGACCCAGTGGCTCACCCAGGCCCGCGTGCACGAGGCGATGGGCCCCGGCGCGCGCAGCTTTGCCGCGCGGCTGGCGGGCCAGCTCGAGGGGCCGGTGCTGTGGCTGACGCAGGCGGGCGGGCGTGACCGGCTCTGCCCGCAGGGGCTCGTGCCCCATCTCGACCCGGCGCGGGTGATTCTGGCGCACCCGCCGGACCGGCTGGGGCTGTTGCAGGCGATGGAGGAGGTGTTGCGCTCGGGCGCCGCACCGCTCGCGGTGGCCGAGGTCGCCCGCGCCCCGGATCTGACCGAAAGCCGCCGCCTGCAGCTTGCGGCCGCGACGGGCAAGGGCCGCGGCCTCTGCCTGATCGGCGAGGCGCGCACCAATGCCGCCGAGACCCGCTGGACGTGCGCGCCCCTGCCGGGGGAACAGGAGAGCCCCCGGCAGAAATGGGTGCTGGTGAAAAACAAGCGCGGCACGCTCGGCCAGTGGGAGGTGGCCTGACCCCATGGCGGGATCCG
>JBCDDO010000190.1:0-6059 GCA_039180245.1 Pseudomonadota bacterium
CGCACGGTCGGGAAACTGGGCGAGCGAGGCGAGAAGTCGTCCCACCTCCGCCCCCGCATCGGGATGGGTAAAGACCGGCAGGGCAAAGGTCGCCTCGGTGATGAAGACATCGCAGGCCACCGGCTCGAAACCCGTGCAGGTCGGGTCGGCCCGGCGCTTGTAATCGCCCGCCGCCACGATCCGAACGCCGCCCGCCTCGACCGCGATCTGGGCCGAGCCCAGCACATGCCCGGCGGGATGAAAGCTGACCCGGGCATCGCCGATTTGCGTCGCCGCGGCCGCCTGCGTGCGACCGGCATGCCCGGGCCCGAAGCGCAGCGCCATGATCTCCAGCGTCTCCTCGGTGGCCATGACCGCCCCATGGCCGGCGCGCGCGTGATCGGCATGGCCATGGGTGATCAGCGCCCGGTCCACCGGCCGAACCGGGTCGATGTAAAAATCGCCCGGCGGGCAGTAAAGCCCCGACGGGGTCGGGTGCAAAACCTCGTCGGGGCGCATCAGCCGGCCTTGCCGGCCGCGCGCAGCACCAAGACCCCGAGTGCCGCGGCGATGCCGGTCAGCGCCGCCCCCCAGGCGGTGTCGGTGATCACCATCTGCCAGGACCAGCCGCGCAGGGTGGCCATGTTCGTCGCCTCATAGGTGCCATAGGCAAGCAGGCCCAAAAGCACCCCATTGCCCAGCGCCATCAGCGGCGCGCCCGCCTTCAGGCCGGGCCAGGCGGCAAACCAGACCACCCCAGCGATGTAGAAAAGATAAAAGATCGCGGCCACCTCATAGCGCGGGTTCTCGGCCATCAGCGGCCCGATATGCCGCTCAAAGATCGGCAGCATCACAAAGCGCAGCCAAACCGCGTCAATGGCCAGAAACGGCACCAGCACCGCAAAATAAAGAAGCACCGCCGTCATGTCGTGCACCTGTGTTCGAGTTCCGTGGCTCATGGCCTAGCGCGATTGCGCGCCAGAGCCAGTCTTCTGCGCATCTACCCCCTCCCGCCGGGCTTGACCTTGCGCAAGCCACGGGCGACTGTGAAAAAAACACCGGCGCGGCAATCCGGCGCCAGGCCCCCGGCGGGCAACAGGGAGAAAGACGCGCGGATGGAGCTGATCCAACTGCTACTTGGTGGCATCGCGAATGGCTGCATCTACGGTCTGATCGCGCTTGGTTTTGTGCTGATTTACAAAGCCTCCGAAGGGGTGAATTTCGCCCAGGGCGATATGATGATGCTGGGCGCCTTTGTGGCGCTCGGTTTTGTCAACGACGCCTGGTGGGGGCTGGCCTTTTTGCCCGGGGTGCTGATGGCCTGCATCGTGATGGGCGGCGTGGGCTACGGGCTCGACCGGTTTCTGGTGCGCGGCATTTTCGGCCAGCCGCATTTTGCCCTGGTGATCCTGACCATCGCTTTGGGTTTTGTGCTGCGCTTTGTCGCCGGCACGATCTGGGGCTATACGCCGCTGGTCCTGGAAACGCCGTTCTCTGGCCAAAACCTCAACTTCTCCGGCCTGGTGATCAGCGCGGCCGATGCGGTGACGATCCTGACCACTGTGGTGCTGACCCTGGCGCTCTGGGCGTTCTTTGCCCGCACGCGGCTCGGGCTGGCAGTGCAGGCGGCGAGCCAGAACCAGCTTGCGGCCTATTACATGGGCATCCCGGTGAAATTCGTGAACTCGGTGGTCTGGGCGCTTTCCGGCGTGGTGGCAACGATCGCCGGCGTGCTCTACGCCTCCAAAGGCGCGATCGATCCCAATATCGGGCTGTTGGGCATCAAGGCCTTTGCGGCGGCGGTGATCGGCGGGTTCGGCAGCCTGCCCGGCGCGCTGGTCGGCGGGCTGATCATCGGCATGATCGAGCCTTTGGCACAGCGAGGCTATATGGGCATGCTGCACCCCGCGCTCGACAGCCTGGCGCCGATGATGCCCTACATCATCATGCTGGCGGTGCTGATCCTGCGCCCGGGTGGGCTGTTTGCCCAGATCCAGGCCAAGAAGGTCTGAGGCGATGCGGTTCATCTTCAAAACCACCTATGACCGCGACATCGACCTCTTTGAGGACAACTGGAACCGCATCAAGATCGCGGCACTGATCGCTGTGATGGCGATCCTGCCCTTCACGGCCAGCGAGTATTACCTGGCCGAGGCGACGAACACGCTGATCTGGGCGCTGGCCGGCATGGGGCTGATGTTGCTGGTGGGGCATTCGGGCCAGGTGAGCCTGGGGCATGCCGCGTTCCTTGCCATCGGGGCCTATGCCAATGTGGCGCTGATGAATGTGGGGGTGCCGTTCATCCCGGCCTTCATTGCGGCCGGCCTCCTCACCGGGGTGTTCGGGGCGGTGATCGCCATTCCCGCCATTCGGATGTCGGGCATCTATCTGGCCATCGCCACTTTGGCGCTCTTTGTGATCGTGGAAGAGATTGTGATCTTGGCCGAGCCGATCACCGGCGGCATCGGCGGCATCTTCGCGCCCGAGATCACCATTCTGGGCGTCAGTTTCGAGCGCTATGCGGCGCTTTCCAATTTCTACTGGCTCTGCCTTGCGACCGTGGTGCTGGTGACCATCGGCTATGCCAATCTGTTGCGCAGCCCCACGGGGCGGGCGTTTCTGGCCGTGCGCGACAGCGAGGTGTCGGCCCGGGCGCTGGGGATCAATGTCGCGCGGACCAAAACCCTGGCCTTCGGGCTCTCCTGTGCGATCACCGGGCTTGCCGGCGCGCTGATGGGCCATGCGCTGAGTTTCATGAATTACGAGGCCTTTTCGATCTTCATCTCCATCAACCTGCTTTTGGTCGTGACCATTGGCGGGCTGGGCTTCATCCAGGGCGCGTTTCTGGGCGCCATTCTGATCACCGGGCTGCCGCAGCTTTTGTCGATCCTGCGCGATGTCTCGGGCGTGGACACCTCGGCCTTTCCGGGGTTCGAGACGCTGATCTTTGCCGCGATCCTGCTGATCTTCATCATTTATGAGCCAATGGGGCTTTATGGCCGCTGGCTCAAAACCCGCACCTTTTTCGATCTCTTCCCGCTCTGCCGGCGCGACATGTTCCGCCGCCAGAAAAGCTATCTGAAGACCGAGAGGATGCGGTGATGGCGGGGTCCGAGAAAAGCCTGCTCTCTGTCACCGATCTGTCGATCTCCTTTGGCGGGCTGAAGGCGGTGGACGGGATCTCGTTCGATGTCGATCCCGGCGAGGTCTTCACCATTGTCGGCCCGAACGGGGCGGGCAAATCGACGATCTTCAATCTGATCTCGCGCTTTTATCAGCCTTCCTCGGGGCGCATCGTTTTTGAGGGGCGCGACATCACCGGGCTCAGCGCGCATCAGATCGCGCCGCTGGGCATTGCCCGCACCTTCCAAAACATCGAGCTCTTCGATCACTCCACGGTGCTGTCGAATCTTTTGATGGGCCGCCATGCGCACCGGCGCACGAGCTGGGTTGAGCATATGCTCTTTCTGCCCCGGGTGCGGGCCGAGGAACGCGCGCATCGGCGGCGGGTGGAGGAGGTCATCGAATTCTTGGAGCTTGAGGCTTACCGCACCAAGCTGATCGCCGGGCTGCCCTATGGGGTGCGCAAGGTCGTCGAGATCGCCCGGGCGCTTGCCACCGGGCCGAAGCTTTTGCTGCTCGATGAGCCGGCCTCGGGCCTCTCGGTCGAGGAAAGCCAGGATGTGGCCTTCTGGATCGAGGATATGAAAAAGGATATGGGCCTGACCATCCTGATGGTCGAGCATGACATGAACCTGGTCGCCCAGGTCTCCGACCGGGTCCTGGCCGTGGCCAATGGCCGGCCGCTGGCGCAGGGCAGCTCGGCCGAGGTGCAGTCGCACCCGGCGGTGATCGAGGCCTATCTGGGCACCTCGGCCACCTCGAAGGTGCCGGCATGAGCACGGTTCTCGACGTTCAGAATGTCGAGACCTTCTATGGCGCGATCATGGCGCTGCGGGGCGTGTCGATCACTGTCGAAGAAGGCCAGATCGTCACCATTCTGGGCGCGAACGGGGCCGGCAAGACCACGCTGATGAAGACGATCTCGGGCGTGATGGACCCCGAAAAGGGCCAGATCACCCTCAATGGCGCCCGCATCGAGGGGCGCGACCCCGACCGGATCGTGCGCGCGGGCCTGGCCCATGTGCCTGAAGGGCGGGAGGTCTTCCCCTTCCTGACGGTTGAGGAAAACCTCGGCATGGGAGCCTTTACGCGCCGCGACGATGTCTCGGCCGATTTGGAGCTTGTCTTCGAGTACTTCCCAATTTTGCGCGAGCGGCGCGCGCAACCCGCCGGCACGCTCTCGGGCGGCCAGCAGCAGATGCTTGCGATCGGACGCGGGCTGATGACGCGGCCGCGGCTGATGCTGCTGGACGAGCCGTCGCTGGGCCTCTCACCGCTGCTGACCCAAGAGATCTTCACCATCATCAAAAGGCTCAATGCCGAGCAGGGCGTGACCATGCTGCTGGTCGAGCAGAACGCCCATGTCGCGCTGGAGACCGCCCATATGGGCTATGTGCTGGAACTTGGGCGCATCGTCATGGCCGGCAGCGCCGAGCGGTTGCGCGCCTCCGAGGACATTCAGGAATTCTATCTGGGACAGCATGGCGAAACCCAGCGCGGCCAGCGGCGTTGGAAACGCCGGAAAACCTGGCGATAGGAGCGACGCGATGGCCGATGGCGTGACCGTCAAGGACCCCATTTTGTTGGAAGGCTGCGACACCATCGTGCGGCTTTGGGCAAAGCGTTGCCGCGAGCTGGCCGGGGCCACCGCGCATCGCGAGAAAGAATACGGCATCTGGCAATCCTACAGCTGGCAGGATTACTACGATCACGCCAAATGGATCGGGCTGGGGCTGTTGCGGCTGGGATTGACCCGCGGCGAGCCGGTGCAGATCCTGTCCGAAGACCGGCGCGACTGGCTTTACTGCGACCTTGCCATTGCTTCGGTCGGCGGTATCCCCTCGGGCGTCTACACAACCGACAGCGCCACGCAGCTTGCCTATCTGGTGCAGGATTCCGACGCGCCATTCCTGTTTTTGGAAAATGATGAGCAGCTCGACAAGTTCCTTGAGGCGCGCAGCGCCATGCCGGGGCTGAAAAAGGTCATCGTCTTCGACCGCGATGGGCTGCGCGGGTTCGACGATCCGCAGGTGATGTTCCTCGACGATCTCATCGCGATGGGCCGCGAAGAGGCCGAGGTGCATCCCGCGCGGTTTGAAGAGGAGCTCGAAAAAGCCCAGCCCGAGGATGTGCGGATGCTCATCTACACCTCGGGCACCACCGGGCCGCCCAAGGGCGCGATGATCACCCATCGCAACATGCTCTACCAGCTTCAGGCGGGGCTGGAGATCCTCGACTATCTGCCCGACGATCAGCAGCTCTGCTTTCTGCCGCTCTGCCATGTGCTGGAGCGGCTGGTCTCGGTGGAAAACCCCATCGCGGTCGGCTCGACGGTCAATTTCGCCGAAAGCCCCGAGACGGTGTTCGAAAACCTTCAGGAGGTCGGGCCCAACGTCTTCACCGCCGTGCCGCGGCTCTGGGAGAAGATCTACAGTCGCGTGATGATCATGCGTTCCGAGGCCACCGGGCTGGGTCGGCTTGCGCTCGACTGGGCGGTCGGCACGGGGATGAAGCAGGTCCGCGTGATCGGGGAGGGCCGCACCCCCGGCCCAGGGCTGCGGGCCGCCCATTGGCTGGCCGATCTGCTGATCCTGCGCAATCTGCGCAGCATGCTGGGCATGGCGCGGATGCGGCGTGGCACAACGGGCGCAGCGCCGATCAGCCCGGATCTGATCCGCTGGTATGCCGCGATCGGCGTGCCGCTGATCGAAGGCTTCGGGATGACCGAAACCGCCGGGGTGGCCACGGCCAACCGCGTGGGCGACAACCATATCGGCACTGTCGGGCCCAGCCTGCCGGGCTGCGAGCTGCGCATTGCGGCCGATGGCGAGATCCTGGTGCGCGGCCCCAACATCTTCAAAGGCTATTGGAACAAGCCCGAGAAGACCGAAGAGACGATCACCACCGATGGCTGGCTGCATACCGGCGATGTCGGGCGGATGGACAATCATCAATGC
>JBCDDO010000191.1:0-6030 GCA_039180245.1 Pseudomonadota bacterium
ATCGGTGGCAGCGCCGCCTGATCCCATCGTCTGGTACGCGAGCATCCCGCCGTCTGGTGTATTAGCGCGACGCCAGCGCCGGTTGCCGCCACCCGATCCCGGCGCTTGAACCAGACTGTGCGGGCGAGCCTCACCGGACACTGGGCCGGCGCCGTCCCGGGCCGCGCGACCACGGCAAGCATGCGCAGGTGGCGCTTGTCAGAATTGAGCGATCGGATCATTGTTTGCCAGCAAAGCCCAAGCAGATGTGAGGAGGCTGCAAGGCGATGGACAGAGGTCCCGCTCGGCATGGCATTGCGCATTCGGCGGCACGCCGCCCGGTCAACTGGCTGGCCCCAGTCAACTGGCTCGCCCCGGTCAACTCGCTGGCGCCGGTCAACTGGCTGGCCCCGGTCAACTGGCTGGCCCCATGATCAGCGGCTATCCCGCCCGCCGGGTTTCAGAGGAGACCGCAGCCCTGCTGCGATTGCCGGACATCGCCCTGGCCTATGTCGGCGCGCTTGCGGCCGCCGCATTATGCGGCCTGGCCCTGGATACGCTGCTGCCCGGGTCTGGCGAGCCGGGCGACCGGCTTCAGCGCACGCGGCTGTTGCTGGGCATCGGCGCGCTGGGGGCGGCCTTGTCGGTGCCGCTGATGCGGCGCGCGCAGCGGGCCGGTCGGATCGGTTGGTTCGCCACTGCCTGGGGCGCTGTTCAGATTTTCGTGGTCGCCTCGCTTGGGTTTCTGGGCCTCACGGCGGTGCTCTCGGCGCTGCTGGGCGCCCAACCCATCCCCGGATTCGTTCTGCTGCCGGGGCTGATCCTGACGCTGATCGGGGCGCCGGTTGTGTTCATGCTGGCGCTTGTCTTTTGGATCACCCTGCGCATTCGGCGCCCGGAGGCGTTTCGTCCCGCGCCGGCATAACCGGCGGTCTCAGCGCGCAAAGACCAGCCCGCAAGCCGCGGGCCAGCCACCTGGGCCTACGCTGGAGCCTAGCCCTGTGCGGCGGCCGCCCGCTCGGCCTTGCGGCGCTTGGCGCGCCTTGCTGCCATATTGAGCGCCTCGATCAGTGCCGAGAAGGCCATTGCCGCGTAGATATAGCCCTTAGGCACATGCGCGCCGAAGCCTTCGGCGATCAGCGTCATGCCGATGACCAGCAAAAACCCCAGCGCGAGCATCACCACGGTGGGGTTTTTGTTCACAAACCGGCTGAGCGGGCCCGCCGCAATCAGCATCACGGTCACCGCAGTGACAACGGCCACGACCATGATCGGGATATGCGGCGTCATCCCCACCGCGGTGATGATGCTGTCGACCGAAAAGACCAGATCCAGCACCAGCACCTGACCGATGGCTGCCTGCATCGTGAGGGTTGCGCCGCGTCCCTCGTAAAGATCGCCATCCGGGTCGGGGTCGACGATATGGTGGATCTCGGTCGTGGCCTTCCAGACCAGGAACAGCCCGCCGGCGATCAGGATCAGGTCTTTCCAGGAAAAACCCTGTCCGAACATCGTGAAGACCGGCTCGGTGAGCTGCACGATCCAGGCGACCCCGGCAAGCAGCGCCAAGCGCAGCACGAGCGCCATGCCAATGCCCAGGCGCCGCGCCCGGTCACGCTGCTCTTCGGGCAGCTTGTTGGTGATGATCGAGATAAAGAGCAGATTGTCGATGCCCAGCACGACTTCCATGACAATCAGCGTCGCCAGCGCCGCCCAGGCGGTGGGATCGGCAATCAGCGCGGCAATCTCCATCGGTGGTCCCCCCAACCGTTCCTCGTTCAAGAACGGATGCGCCCGTTGAGCTGGGCGTCATATCTGCGCCCCTTGTGCCGTGCGCGCCGCGCCCGATCAAGCCTGTCCTGAAATCTGCGCTGGAGACTTACTGGTCAGCCCATGCTGCGTTCGATCGGCCCTGTCCGCCTTGGCCATCGCGGCCCGACGGGTTCGGCGTTCGGTCACGCGGCGGCACCCAAGCCCATCAGCCGTCCAGCCGCGTGCCGGTTTTCTCGGCCAGCGCCTCATAGGCCGACCGCCACCCTTCCAAATCGCGCCGGGCCTCGCCCAGCGCCTCCATGGTGGCGCCAATCTCGGCATCTTTTTGGACCAGGATGCGCTGATGGGCCTCCTGCGCCGTTTCAAGCTCCAAAGCGGCCTGGTTGCGCACCGCCTCGGCCTCGCGCACCCGCGCCTGCAGGCTGTCCTCATCGGGTTCCGGGTCGGGGGGCGGCGGCGGCGGCCGGTTGAAGCGCACCACGAGCCAGCCCAAAATCATCCCCAGGCAGAGCGCTGCAAACAGCGCCAGCGCCACGATCAGCGTGAGGTCATTCGAGCTCATCGGCCGGCTCCAACAGACCCAGAAGTTTTATCCCGATGCGGCGGTTGAGCGCCTTGCCCTCGTCGCTCGAATTGTCGGCAATCGGCTCGGTCTCGCCATAGCCCTTGGCAACCATGCGCTCCAGATAGACGCCACGGGCCAGAAGCGCATCGACCACGGCCTCGGCGCGGCCGCGGCTGAGATCCATGTTCTTTTCCGCCCGACCCGAATCGTCGGTATGCCCGCCGATCTCGAAACGCGCCGGGGTGCACCCTTTCAGGATCTCGGCAATGCTGTCGAGAAGCGGGTAGCTCGAGGCCTGAATGATGGTGGAGGAGGAGGGAAAGCTGATCTGTCCCGCGGCCAGCAGAACCTGGATGTCGGTCACGCAGGTTTCGGGTGCGGGCAGCTCGGGCGCCGGTTCGGCCAGATGCGCTGCGCTGCCGTCAAAAGCGATCTCAACCTCCATGGCCAGACCCGACCGCGCCACACGCGACAGGATCCCCCGTGCGGCGGCGTTCGCGGTCGGCACCGAGCTCCAGCCGACCAAGCGAATGCGCGTGTCCTCCACACTCGCCTCGCCTTCTTCCAAAAGCGCCAATGCATCGAGCGCGGCCATGACCCGCGCGGTCCAATCATCGGGCAAGTCAGGCTCGACCGACAGCCCGACCTCAAGCCCGGTCAGGCCGAAATAGGCCGCCGCATAGCTTGCCACGGCTTTTCGCGCGGCTTCGGTGCGCAAGGGTCCCTGCAACTCGATGCCGGTCTCGCGGCCCGAGGTTGCCGCAATGAACCGCATCTGCGGGCGGGTGCCGGCCCGATCCTCGGCCGTGGTCGGATCTGCGGCGGCCTGGTCATCGCCGCCATGCAGCAAAAACCCCCGGGGCAAGGTCTTGGCCAAGGTCAGCACCGCCTCCTCAGCCAGAGCCCTGTCAGCCTCACCGTCCGGCCCGACCGGCTCGAACCGCACCTCGGTGTCGGCGATGGCGATCCGTCCGGCGCCAAGTCGCACGAGCGATGTCACCGCGGCGGTGACTGCGCCGGTCCAGTCGGCCGAAGGCGCGCCAAGCGCTTCGGTGCAGGCAAAGGGGCGCGCGAGCGGCACATCCTTGAGTGCGTGTTCGATGCGCGCCACGGCGTCGGCATCCGGGGCGGCACAGGCGCTCACCCAGGCGCGGTTGGGCTTCACCGTCATTTCGAAGCGGTAGGGCGAGACCAGTGGGCGGGGCAGGACGATGGCCATCTCGGTGCGGCATTCGGCATCTTGGGCCTTCAGCGCGTCCAGCTGCGTGGCCAATGCATCGCGCGCCGCGGCATTGGGCATGGTGCCGGCAACGCTCACCGTGCAGGGCTGCGCCTCGATCCGTCCGCGGCCCAACGCGGCTGCGGCGGCCAGGGCCACATCGCGGGTCTGCGCCCAGCGCTCGGGCGGCGCGACGGCGCGTCGCACCAGGGTGTCGACGACCTCAAGCCCGTGCAAAGCGCGGGCCAGGTTCAGCCGTGTGTCGGTATCGGGAACGAGCCCGGTCAAGGTCACCCGCGTCCCGTCGCGCAGCAGCGTGATCGAGACGTCCGGTGTCTTGGCCGCGGGCGGTTTCGGGGCGATCGCAACCTGCGCCCAGATCCGATCGGATTGCACAATGCGCCCGGCAAGCTGCAGCGCATGATCGCGCGCCTGCGGCGTGGGCGCGGTGCCGGTCAGCGCCACCAACAGCCCGTCGGTGGCGATCTCGGCCCAGCCATGGCCCGCCGCCGTCATCGCCCGCGCCTGGCTTTCGGGGGTCGAGCGCTCGACCAGCCCGGTCACGGCATCGGCCGCAGCCAGCGCCGCAAGGCCACCCGCGCCCAACACAAGCAGCAGCACTATCCCGGCGCGCAGGCGCATGCTCCGCCCTCTTTGCATCCAACTCCCGACTTTCCCTTAGGCCCAGTCCGCCCGCGCATCAAGCGTCACAAGACTGCCGCGGCCGCCAGTCCAAGAGTGAGCAACAGGCCAGTGTCACGGTTTGCGCGAAACAGGTCCAGGCAGAGATCGGGGTCGTTGATGTCGAGCCGTCGGAGCTGCCAGCCCAAATGCCAGCCAAACGCCCAAACCCCGGCAAGCCCGGCCAGGGCGGCCCAGGGGGCTGGCTGGTCGCGTGTGGCCAGCAGCACGGCGGCCATCGCCAGAACGATGGCTGCGACCATAAAGCCCAGCAGCCAGCGCGGCGTCGCCGCACCAAACAGCCGGGCGGTCGAGCGCACGCCGATCAGCGCATCATCCTCGCGGTCCTGATGGGCATAGATCGTGTCGTAAAAAAGCGTCCAGGCGATGCCCGCGCCGTAAAGCAGCACCGGCGGCCAGCTCAGCGCATCGGCATGGGCGGCCCAGGCCAGCAAGGCCCCCCAGTTGAAGGCCAGCCCCAAAAAAACCTGCGGCCACCAAGTGAAGCGCTTTGCAAAGGGGTAGACGCAGACCAGGGCCAGCGACGCGATGCCCAGCCAGATCGCCGTGGGCGAGAAGCTCAGCAGAATCGCACAGGCGGCGAGCGCTTGAAGCGCCATCCAGATCACCGCGCCGCGGACCGTCGCCTGACCCGAGGGCAGGGGCCGCGATTTGGTGCGGGCGACGGCCGCGTCGAAATCCCGGTCGGCAATGTCGTTCCAGGTGCATCCGGCGCCGCGCATCAGAAACGCGCCGAGCGCACTGCCCAGGGCGATCCACAGATCGCCGCGCTGCGGCCCTGCCGGATCGGCCGCGACGGCAAGCGCCAGCCCCCACCAGCAGGGTATGAGCAAAAGCCAGGTCCCGGCAGGCCGGTCGGCGCGGCTGAGCCGCAGCCAGGGGCGTGACCAGGCCGGGCAGAACCGGTCGACCCAGTTCAGACGCGTGGCGTCATAAACCCGGCCGTCGCTGCGCAGCACGGGCCTTCCCTCACCAGGGTCTTCAGGGGTAAAACTGGGCGCTGTCATGGAGCGAGAATGACAGAGACAGCGCCGAAAATCAGGCTCTATGTTGACGCGGTCTTGAGCGCCGGCGCGGCTGTGCCGCTTTTGCCCGATCAGGCGCATTACCTCTTTGCCGTGATGCGTCGGGCGGAAGGCGACAGCGTTGCGCTCTTTAACGGGCGCGACGGCGAATGGCGGGCCGAGATTGCCCAAGCCGGCAATCGCAGGGGGCTGCTCATGGTGCTGAAGCAGACCCGAGCGCAGGTGCCGCTGGCGGATCTGTGGTTGCTCTGCGCGCCGATCCGCAAGGCCCGCATGGACATTCTGGTCGAAAAGGCCGTCGAGCTTGGCGTTGCCCGCCTCCAGCCAGTGCTCACTCGCCGCAGCCAAAGCGAACGTCTGCGGCCGGAAAAGATGCGCGCCCATATGGTCGAGGCTGCCGAGCAATGCGGCAGCACGGTGGTGCCGGAGCTTGTCGCGGCGCAACCGCTGGCAGAGGTTCTGGCGGGATGGCCTGCAGACCGACGCCTGCTCTTTTGCGACGAGACCCGCGATGCGCCCAGCATGGCCGGGCTTAACGCCCCGCCGCCGGCTGCGCTTTTGATCGGGCCCGAAGGCGGGTTCGACCCGGGCGAGGCCGCGGCGTTGCGCGGGCATCCGGCCTGCCAGCCGGTGTCTCTCGGGCCGCGCATCCTGCGCGCCGAAACTGCGGCCATTGCGGCCATCGCGCTCTGGCAGGCTTTGCAAGGAGACTGGCGATGACGGACCCGGTGATCCGCCTCCATCTGTTTTTTGCGCGCGAAAACGAC
>JBCDDO010000192.1:0-5989 GCA_039180245.1 Pseudomonadota bacterium
AATGCTTGCCATAATGGCATTCTTATTTAAAGAGGGTCCAGCTGTTCAGACAGCCCTGGACAGCTGCTCAGGGTCAGCTATAGCGCTGCTGACTATTGCTGGCCCTGCAAGTCGCAGTTGCCCCCTGGTGCCCAAGGCGCCCTGCTGACCATGGCGGCTTTATCGATTGAAGAGGACTCAGCTAACCAGAGCTAGTCCTACTGTCGACAGGAGGACCCTGGGGGCCACAGTGGTTCAGAGGGCCCTCTCTCAGAGGGTTCTGATGGTCGAAAGGTCCCCGCTTATCGTAGAATGGAGAACTAGAGAGAGCTTGGGAGTGCCCTGTCTAGGATGAAGTTCCACGGCGGGATGCAGAGAATAGGGCAGCTGGGCAGTGCGTCCTCCAGGGGGCCACCGCCCCAACTTCCTCGGGGGTCTGAAAAAGCGGGCCGACATCGACATCAAAGCCAATATCGGCAAAGGCCGTGGCGATGACCTTGGCGCCACGGTCATGCCCGTCTTGGCCCATCTTGACAACGAGCATGCGCGGGCGGCGGCCCTCTTCCTCGGCAAAGGCATCGATGTCCGATTGGATCGCCGCAAAGCCCGCATCGCCGGCATAGGCCGCACCATAGACGCCGGAGAGGGTGCGGGTTTCGGCGGCATGCCGGCCCCAGGCACGCTCCATCGCATCGGAGATCTCGCCCACACTGGCCCGGGCGCGGGCGGCCTCGACCGCAAGGGCCAGAAGGTTGCCCTCGCCGGTGGTCGCGGCCGCCTCAAGCGCCGCAAGGGCGCCATCGCAGGCCGCGGCATCGCGGCTGCGCCGGATGCGGGCCAGCCGCGCCACCTGCGCCTCGCGCACAGCGTCATTGTCGACATCGAGGATATCGATGGGGTCTTCCTGGGTCGGACGGTATTTGTTGACCCCGACAATCACCTCTTCGCCCCGGTCGATGCGGGCCTGCTTTTGCGCCGCAGCTTCCTCAATGCGCAGCTTGGGCATGCCCGAGGCGACGGCCTTGGTCATGCCGCCGAGCCCATCGACCTCTTCGATCAGCGCCCAGGCCTTGTCGGCCAGATCCGCGGTGAGCCGCTCGACGTAATAAGACCCCGCCAGCGGGTCGACGACATCGGTGATGCCGGTCTCCTCCTGCAAGATCAGCTGGGTGTTGCGCGCGATGCGGGCCGAAAACTCGGTGGGCAGCGCCATCGCCTCATCGAGCGCATTGGTGTGCAGCGACTGGGTGCCGCCCAGCACCGCGGCCAGCGCCTCCAGCGTGGTGCGCACGACATTGTTGTAGGGATCCTGGGCCTGCAGGCTGACGCCCGAGGTCTGGCAATGGGTGCGCAGCATCAGGCTTTGCGGTTTCTGCGCCCCGAACCCCTCCATGATCCGATGCCAGAGCAGCCGCGCGGCGCGCAGCTTTGCCGCCTCCATGAAAAAATTCATCCCGATGGCAAAGAAAAACGACAATCGCGGCGCGAAGGCATCGACATCGAGCCCATTGGCAAGGGCGGCTCTCACATATTCCTTGCCATCGGCAAGCGTGAAGGCGAGCTCTTGCACGAGCGTCGCGCCGGCCTCCTGCATGTGATAGCCCGAGATCGAGATGGAGTTGAATTTCGGCATCTCGGCGGCGGTAAAGGCAATGATATCGGCCACGATCCGCATCGAGGGTTCGGGCGGATAGATATAGGTGTTGCGGACCATAAACTCCTTGAGGATGTCGTTTTGGATCGTGCCCGCAAGTGCGGCACGGTCCACCCCCTGCTCCTCGCCCGCCACAATGAAGCTTGCCAGAACAGGGATCACGGCACCGTTCATGGTCATCGACACACTGACCTTGTCGAGCGGGATGCCGTCGAAGAGGATCTTCATATCCTCGACACTGTCGATGGCCACACCGGCCTTGCCGACATCGCCCTCAACCCGCGGATGGTCGCTGTCATAGCCCCTATGGGTGGCCAGATCGAAGGCCACCGAGACGCCCTGCTGCCCCGCAGCCAGATTGGCGCGGTAAAAGGCGTTGGAGGCCTCGGCGGTGGAAAACCCGGCATATTGGCGGATCGTCCAGGGCCGGCCGGTATACATCGTGGCGCGCGGGCCGCGCAGAAACGGCGCCTCGCCCGGCAGGCTGCCCAGATGGCCGAGCCCGTCGAGATCAGCGGCGGTGTAGAGCGGTTTGACCGGAACGCCTTCGGGCGTCATACGGGTCAGCCCAGACGGGTCGCGACCCTTGAGTTCACGTGCCGCCAGATCGCGCCATCTGTCCGGATCGCTCATCGCATCGCCTCATCCGCCATTGACCTGCCCCGTCATAGCGCGGAACGCCGCAAATGTCAGCGCGTCAGGCAAAAAGCTCGTGGCAGAGCTCGAGCGCCTCGACCAGCACATCGATCTCGGCCTTTGTGTTGTAAAGGCCAAAGCTCGCCCGGCAGGTGGCCGAAACGCCCATATGCTCCATCAAAGGCTGGGCGCAGTGATGCCCGGCCCGCACCGCAACGCCCTTGCGATCGATCACGGTGGAGATGTCATGGGCATGGGCGGCGCCCTCCATGGTGAAGGAGAAAATGGCGCCCTTGGTGGCGCTGTGCCCCTGCACCGTCAGCCAGTTCAGACCGGCCAGCCGCTGGGCCGCGTAGTCGCGCAAGCCCCGCTCATGGGCCGCGATATTGTCGAGGCCGAGCTGGGTCATAAAATCGAGCGCAGCGCCAAGGCCGATGGTCTGCACGATGCCCGGCGTGCCGGCCTCGAATTTATGCGGCGGATCGTTCCAAGTCACACGGTCCTGATGGACCTCGCGGATCATATCGCCGCCGCCGATGAAGGGCTGCATCTCGGCATAGCGCGCATGCCGAACATAAAGCGCGCCCGACGCGGAGGGGCCGTAAAGCTTATGCCCGGTCACCGCATAGAAATCGCAGCCCAGGGCGGCCATATCGACCGGCATGTGCACCGCGGCCTGGCTGCCATCGATGGCCGTCACGATGCCGCGCTCGCGCGCCGCAGCACAGATCGGCGCAAGATCGACCACGGTGCCCAGCACATTCGACATATGGGTGAGCGCGACCAGCTTGGTGCGCGGGCCCATCGCGTCGATCACCGCCTGGGGATCAAGATCGCCCTTGGCATCGACCGGGATCCATTTCAGAACCGCGCCCTGCCGCTCCCGCAAAAAATGCCAGGGCACGATATTGGCGTGATGCTCCATCACGCTCAGGATGATCTCATCGCCCGGGCCGATATTGGGCGCACCCCAGCCATAGGCGACGATGTTGAAGGCCTGGGTGGAGCCGGTGGTGAAGATGATCTCTTCCTCCCGCGCCGCGCCCAGAAAGACACGCAGCTTGCCGCGCACCGCCTCGTAATTGTCCGTGGCCAGGTTCGACAGAAAATGCAGCCCGCGATGCACATTGGCATATTCCTCGGAATAGGCCTTGGTGACCGCATCGATCACCGCACGCGGCTTTTGGGCCGAGGCGGCATTGTCGAGATAAACCAGGGGCTTGCCATGCACCTCGCGCGACAGGATCGGAAACTCCGCGCGGATCGCGTCAACGTCATAGGGTGCCGGTTCTGGAAGTGTGTCGGGCATCAGGATGCTCCCGGTGCCTCGAAGCCGGCCGAGGCGAGGACAATGGAGAGAACGAGCAGGAATCCTAGGGACAGACCGAAGGTCGCCATGGCCACACGGGCGGGGCTTTTGAAGCCATGCACCTCGGCCACAATGCAGGCAAAGATCCACAGCGTCCAGATCGCGACGCCGAGCATGGCCACCTCACGCAAGGGTGATGGCAGCGCCATTCCGATCAACAGCAGCGCCAGGACCCCCGGCTCAAGCAGGTTGAACCAGGCCATTGCGCTGGCAACCTCCTGCAGCCTTCCGGCACCGCCAAAGGCGCGCCCAATCCAATAGACCAGAAGCGAGCCAACGCCGAAGGTGATGAAGGATTGCGCGACAAGTTCGAACAAAGAGCTGCCTTGCGGCGGGGCGTCTGCGACATCCACGTCCGTCGCTGTCACCTGGGCGGTGTCGGGCATAACCATCACGAAGATCGCGATGATCAGCAGGCTGGTGAAGGTCGCCGTCAGCACCATCAGCCCGATCTGCGGCCAGGTCAGCTGCCAGCCCAGAACGCGCCGTGCCCCTGCGCGCGGGTCGGCGACTGTCGTGAGCAGAGCGTCTCCTAGCACATCCGCCATCCCATCGTCCCTCAGCCCGCCGCCCCTCAATCCGCCACTCGCAGCCTGTGTCGTCCCAGCCGGCGCCTGTTCACCCTGCGCCAACCCGGCCTGCCCCTGTTCAACCAGCCGTCGCGGCGATGCGGAGGAGCCCCGCAAAGGCGAGCGGTACCGCCAACAGGGCCACAAAGACAAGGGGGGTGCGGCGCAACTGTTCGAATTCCGACAGGCCGACCGCCCAGAACCACAGATAGGCCAGCCATGGCAAAAGCAAAAGCACCCGCGCGATTTCGCCGCCCAGATCAAGCGCTGTGACGATGGCCTGGCTGACCAGCATCGGCGGGACCGCCAGCAGCAGCGCCCAGAAGAGCGCCAGCCGCCCGGTCTGCCAGCCGCCCGCCCCGCCTGCCATCCGCGCCGCGATGCGGACAAGAGCGGCAAGCGCATAGAGCATCAGCGGACCGAAAAACACATGGCCGACGAACTGCGCGCCGGCAAAATCGGCCAGATCGATGCCGGGCGGGACGGTGGCAACCAGCGCCGGCAAGCGCGCCGCAAAGACCAGCGCACAGCCCAGCATGGCATAGAGCAGCAGGCTTGCCTCGCTGATCCGCGCTTGCTCGCCCCGGAACGATCCGCGCAGATCGCCATAGCCCGACAAGACGCGCCCGAGCAGCGTCGCCTGCATCAACCTGGTGCGCCCGCCACGCTGTCGCCCGCCGCGCTGTCGCTGACCACGCTGTCGCCTGCACCGTTGCCGCTGGCAACGCTGTCGCCCACCTCACCAATGCTGCCGCGATGGCGCATCAGCCAGCCTTGCAGCCGGGTTCGGATGTCATCGGCAAAGCGTTCGTCGCTGATCTCCTGCACGGCCTGATCGAGAAAGGCCAGGATCAGCAGGTTTTCCGCCTCTGCCCGCGGGATCCCGCGGGAGTTGAGGTAAAAAAGCGCGGTCTGATCGACCGCACCGACGGTCGAGCCATGGCTGCATTTGACGTCGTCGGCATAGATCTCGAGCTCGGGCTTGGCGAGAAACTGGCTGTCCTCGTCCAAAAGCAGCCCCTGGCTGGTCTGATAGCCATCGGTCTTTTGCGCGCCTTCGCGCACCAGGATCTTGCCCTGAAACACACCGGTCGCCCCGTTGCGCAGGACCTTCTTGAAGACCTGGCGGCTTTCGCAATCGGCCGCGCCATGGGTGACGAACACCGTGTCGTCATGCAAGAAATCGCGATCGCCCAGGCAGGCCCCCGCGATATGGGCCGAAGCGCCGGGCCCGACCATCTCGACCACATGCTCATTGCGCGTCAGCCGGCCGTTGACGGTGAGGGTGAAGCTCTTGTACTCGGCCTCGGCGCCCAAACGGGCAAAGGAATGGGTCACGGCGCGCCGCTCATGGTCGCGGCCCTGGGCGCGCACATGATGGAATGTCGCGCCCGCGCCAATGTCGATCTCCATGCATTTGTTGAACCGCGCCGCGGCGGGGCCGTTTTCCAGAACCGTCAACTCGGCGCCGGGATCGAGCTTGATGACATGGCGAATGGCCGCGTCCGAGCGGGTGTCGCGGTGCAGATAGCGCAGCGCGACCGGCTTTGCGGCGATGCCCGTGGCGCGGATCGCCACACCGGTCGGCGCGACGGCGGTGTTGAGCGCGGCCAGAGGGCGCGCCACCGGGTCTTGGCCGGCATGCTCAAGCACACCGAAGACCTCGCGTGCCCAGTGAATGTCGGTCGCCAGTGCCGTCTCCAGCGTTTCGATCTGGACGCCAGCAAGCTCGAGCGGGTCGGACAGGTCGGGCCGGAAGACCCCATCCACAAAAACCAGCCG
>JBCDDO010000193.1:0-5954 GCA_039180245.1 Pseudomonadota bacterium
AAGTTCCCGCCCAATTACCTGCATGAAAGCTGGATGGATTACCTCTACTGGGATGCCGAGCTGGAGGCCTGAGCGTCCCACATGGTTCGGCGCGGCCGCGTGATGGCGATCAGCCAGACCGCCATCAGAGCCAGCGAAATCAGCCCGTTCCACCCGGCCATCGAGATGCCGGCAAACTCCCAGGCAATCTCGTCGCAGCGCACGATCGGTGCGGTCATGATCTGGGCCATCAGCGCCTCGGTGCTGAGCCCGCTCACATCGCCGGCCGAGCAGGTCGCGGGACCTTCCCACCAGCCCTGCTCGACCCCGACATGGAAAAGCGCCAGCCCCGCGCCGGTCAGCATCGTGACCGCACCCAGGCCGGCGGCCAAACGCGGCATGGCCACCAGCCCCAGCGCTGTTGCACCGAGCGCCACGACATGGGGCCAACGCTGCCAGATGCACATCGTGCAGGGCGCCAGCCCAGCCAGGTGCTGAAAGCCCAATGCCGCGAGCAACAGGGCCGCCGAACCCAGGCCAGCCAGCAGCATGATCCTGCGATCGATCGGCACTGCCCGCGCCATCACAGATACCGGATCAGCAGGAAGCCCGCGAAGAGCAGCACCACGAAGATGGTCGTCATCAGCGCAAGGCGCTTTTCGATGAAGGCCTTCACCGGCGGGCCAAAAATGCGCACCAGACCCGCAATCACCATGAACACCCCGCCACGCGAGGCGATGCTGGCGAGCGTGAACAGGGTGAAGTCGAGCGACACGGCGCCCGAGGCGATGGTCACCACCTTGTAGGGCAGGGGGGTGGCGCCGCCGGCCAACACCGCCCAGATGCCGTTTTCGCGAAACAACTCGGCGACCTCGTCGAAGCGCGAAAGCCAGCCATAGGCCTCCAACACCGGCTGGCCGACCGTTTCGAACAGGAACGCGCCAAGCGCATAGCCGGCAATCCCGCCCAACACGGATGCCACCGAGGTGACAGCGCCCAGCAACAGCCAGCGCTCGGGCCGGGCGATGACCATCAGCAGCAAGAGCGGATGCGGTGGAATGGGAAAGACCGAGCTTTCTGCGAAGCTGATCACGGCCAGAAACCACAGCGCATGGCGGTGGCCGGCAAGCGACAGGACCCAATCGTAAAGACGGCGCAACATGGCCGGTGCGTTAGCAGCGCGATCTTGACCTGTCCATGAGACATTCTTGGCCGAACCCACCTGCTGTGCGGATAGAGGCGATGGCGAACCAAGGTTTCGCGGATTTGGCAATCGACAAGCCAGGCCGGCATCGCTACATGAGCGCCACGCGGTTGGGGAGACGGCGCCCTTGCGGGCGCTCACCGGTCAGTGATGGCTGGGCCTGTGCCGCATCGCTTTTGGGTCTGGCGGAAGACAGGGAACAGCCGAGACATGGAAAACGTCGTTCTGACTGTCCATCTCATCATCGCCGTCTTTCTGATCGGGGTGGTTTTGCTGCAGCGCTCGGAAGGGGGCGCATTGGGCATTGGCGGCGGTGGCGGTGGGCTGGTCACCGGCCGCGGTGCGGCGACCGCGCTTTCCAAGCTGACCTGGGGGCTGGCGATTGCCTTTATTGTCACCTCGCTTCTGCTCACCGTGCTGGCCGCGCAGCGCGCGTCCGACAATTCGGTGCTGGAGCGCATCGATGCCGAAACCCCAAGCACAGCGCCAAGCGAAGCGCCGCTCGTGCCCGGTCTGAGCGTGCTGCCGCCCGGCGTGCCGCAGCCAGAGGCCGCCGATCCGGCATCCGACGACGCCACCGACCCGCCGGTGACCGCGCCGCTGCCGCTGGCCCCGGCGCCGACGGAATAACCGACGCATGCTGTCGATCCTCGGCCGGCTGCAGGCGGTCACGCTCGCCTGCCTGAGCTGGGCCGAGCGGTCGGTCTGGCGGCATGCGTTGCTGCTGGCCGCGGTTGCCTGTGTGGTGATCCTGCCGGGCATCGCCTCGCTGCCGCCCACGGACCGCGATGAAAGCCGGTACGTGCAGGCCTCGCGGCAAATGCTCGAGACGCGCGATTTTGTCGATATTCGGTTTCAGGAGGCGCCGCGCTGGAAGAAACCTGCCGGCATCTACTGGCTGCAGGCCGGGGCGGCTGCAGTGCTCGGCGGCACCGAGGCGCCGATCTGGGTCCACCGCATTCCCTCGGCACTGGCGATCTTTCTGGCGGGCCTGCTCGCTGCCTGGGCGCTGCGTCCGGTCCTGGGGCTGCGGGCGGCCAATCTTGCCGGGATCATGCTCATCCTGGCGATGATGCCGACGATCGAGGCCAATCTGGCCAAGACCGACGCGGTGCTGCTGGCCTTTTGCGTGGCGGCAATGGGCGCGTTGGGGCGCTTGCTGTTGCAGCCCGACACCGGGCTGCGCGCCGCCCATGCCGTGCTCTGGTCCAGCCTGGGCGCAGGGATCCTCATCAAGGGGCCGATCATTTTGATGCCGACGGCCGGCGCGCTGGCCTGGATGATGATCGCCGCGCGCAGCTTTGCGCCCTTGCGCCAGATCCGGCCGCTTCCTGGCCTTCTGCTGATGGGGCTGATCGCGCTGCCTTGGGGAATAGCGATCTGGCTGCGCACCGATGGCGCGTTCTTCGAGGCCGCGGTGATCGGCGATCTGCTGACCAAGGTCACCGAAGGGGTGGAGCAGCATTGGGGCCCGCCGGGCTATTACCTGGCCACCATTTGGGCCACGCTGTGGCCCTGGGCACCCTTGATGCTGATCGCCGCGCCCTTTGCCTGGCAGCGGCGGCGCCAGCCCGAGATCCGCTTCCTGTTGGGGTGGATCATCCCGTTCTGGGTGGCCTATGAGTTTTTCTCGACCAAGCTGCCGCATTACGTGCTGCCCGTGATGCCGGCGATGCTGGGGCTTGTGGCGCTTTGGGTGGTCTCAACCGAGAAGGAAACGCCCAGCCCGGCACGGCTGTTGATCATGGCAGCACTCTTTGTGCTGCCGGCCCTGGTGCTGGCCCTGGCGGCAATTTTGGGCCTGCCGCTGATCGAGGGCACGTTTTCAACCCCGGCGGCACTTCTGGGCCTGGTGGCCATCATTGCCCTGGCCGCAGGCGCCCGGGCGCTGGTCGAGCGTCGGGTGGCGGCGTTCATCGGGGCTGCGGCGCTGGCCGCACTCACCATCTATCCGGCCATTTTGCAGTTTGCGCTGCCGCGGCTCGATACGGTGTTTCTCAGCCCGCGCCTGGCCGAAGCCCGGGCCCAGTTTGCCGGCTGTTCGCCGCGGCCGCTGACCATCGTGGGCTATTACGAGCCCAGCCTTGTCGTTGCCGCCGGCACCGACACCGTGCGCATCAGCCTTGATGAGGCAAAGGAGCGGCTGGCCACGGAAAGCGGCTGGCTGATCTTCATTGAAGAGCAGCGCGGCGCGAGCCTGCAGGATTTTGTCGAGGAGGCCGGCTTTCCGATCACCATTCTGGCCACTGTCACCGGCTT
The DNA here is from genome assembly GCA_039180245.1 of Pseudomonadota bacterium. Lineage (GTDB taxonomy): Bacteria > Pseudomonadota > Alphaproteobacteria > Rhodobacterales > Rhodobacteraceae > J013. The sequence goes on from JBCDDO010000193.1 coordinate 3,443, forward strand.
TAACTACAATCGCGGCGATCCCACGACGATCTATCTCGTTGCCCGGCTCGACGATCCCACTCTGATCGATTGCCGGGCGCCGGACTTGGCTGGCCTTGTGCAGCCCGGCTAAGCTGGCCGCGCCAGAGCCAGAGGGATGGATATGACGACCGCGCCGCGCGTCAGCGTGATCGCACCCATGAAGAACGAGGCGGGAAATGTCGCGGCCCTGGCTGAGGGCATTGCCGCCGCCTGTGCGCCGTTTGCGCCGTTTGAGATCATCTTCGTCAATGATGGCTCAACCGATGGAACCGCCGAGGCGATCGCCTCGGTGCGGCAACGCATCCCCTATCTGCGCGAGCTGCGCCATGCGGCAAGCTGCGGCCAGTCGGCCGCGGTGCTCAGCGGGGTTCGGGCCGCGCGCGCATCGGTCTGCGCGACGCTCGATGGCGACGGGCAGAACCCGCCCGATGAGCTGCCCCGCCTGATTGCGCCGATGTTGGCCGATGCCACCGGGCGGCTGGGGCTTGTCGCCGGGCAGCGGGTGGGACGCCAGGACACGGCCGGCAAGCGCATGGGCTCGCGGCTGGCAAATGTGCTGCGCGCCCGGGTTCTGCGCGATGACACCCGCGACACCGGCTGCGGTCTCAAGGCCTTTCCGCGCGCGGTGTTTCTCACGCTTCCCTATTTCGACCACATGCATCGCTACCTGCCGGCCCTGGTGCGGCGGGAAGGCTATGAGATTGCCCATGTCGATGTCAGCCACCGGGCCCGCATGGCGGGCCGGTCGAACTACACCAATTTGGGCCGGGCGCTGGTCGGTATTCTCGATCTTGCCGGGGTGTGGTGGCTGCTGCGCCGGCGCAAACTGGCCCGGATTGTCTATCGCGACAGCGGGTTGGATGCCGGTTTGGAAACTGGGCTGGACATTGTGGATGGGGGGGTGCACGGCGCTTTGGGCGGCAGTCCCGACGCGGAGCTGGGCGGGCCTCGTCTGCCCGACGCATCCAAAACGCGCGATGCGGACAAAAACGCAGGCTGGCGCGAGGATGGGGTATGAGCGGCCAAACTGTCGAGATACTGGGCGATTGGCTGATGCGGCTTCTTCTGGTCGACAGCTGGGCCGGCGTGTGGCTTGCGCTCTTCGGACTGGCGGCGCAATGCGTGTTTATGGGCCGCATGCTGGTGCAATGGATTGCGAGCGAGCGGGCGCGCGCCTCGGTGGTGCCAGAGGTCTTTTGGTGGATGTCGCTCTTGGGCGCGATGATGCTGCTGGCCTATGGCATCATGCGCCGCGACATCGTGATCATCGCGGCACAGATGTTCGGTTTCGTCGTTTATGCACGCAATCTCTGGTTCATCAGAACCGCCGGACGAGGCGGCGCCGACCCGCTTTGAACCGACCCGCTTTGAGCCGGTCTCGTAAACGGGCAGGTGAGGTCTCCCGCCTCAGAACATATCGACCAGTTGGCGTGACGTCCTGTTAACCACCGCAGAGTAGCACCGGGAGAGGAACGCAATTGCCAAAGGGTGCAAAATGCCGGTGGATGGGAGTGCGACAGGTGCGATTCTGGGCGACGCCGCTGCAGCAGAAGCGCCGCGACTGACCCGCGATCATACGGCTCTTGCCGCGGCGGCCGCAAAGGCTGGCGGCATGGATGAGAGCTTCCGAAATGCCTCGCGCGCGCTGCGGCTTCTGCTCCATATCGACAATGGCGGCTGGGCCGAACGGTTTCTGGCCGCGGCAGAAAGCTCGACCCCCGGGGCGGTGACACCGGCCGAAAAGGCGCGCCTTTGGGGGCATCTGGCGCATCACGCGCGGCTCACCGCAGCGGGCCGGTTCGGCCCCGACCTCGCCGCCTCCTCCGAGCGGATCGCGCTGCTTTTGGGTGCGGCGGGCATGTCGCTCTTTGACGCAACCGGGCTCTGGTCGCAGGTGCAGATGCACCTGGTGCGGACAATCCTGACCGACGATCGGATGTCCAACCGGCTGGTGCGCCGCGACGCTTATGCCTCGCTGGGCGCCTGGATCTTGTCGGAGGCCGCCTTGTCCAGCCATTTCATCACGAATGCCGCGCCACGCCGGGCCTCCGTCTGAAGCCAGCCCTTGTTGAAGCCGGCCTCTGAAGCGGGCCTCCGTCTGGTGCGGGTCTCCATCTTTGGCGGGCCCCTGTGTGAAGTGGGTCTCGGTTTGAGGCGGATCTCTGTTCTGGCCGGTCACACCCGCGACGCGGTATATGGAACGAGCGTCCAAGGTGGCCCGTCAAAAGCTCATCGGTTCTGAGTTCGATCAAGGCGGGACAGGTCGCACGATTTCCAGAACAGTTCGTCATAGCGAGCAGGTCTTCATAGCGGTCGAGCAACCGGCAGAGCGGCGCCGGCCTTCGCGAGCTCACCGTCAGCGGCGGAAAACGCCGCCCTGTGCCTGGCCCTTGTCACCTTGCTGCGCCGCCCGCCGCCTAGGGCGCTGGCCGACAGTCGCCATGTGAGCGGACCAAAGCACGATCCGGCACACGGCCAATTGCGGGCCCCG
>JBCDDO010000194.1:0-5952 GCA_039180245.1 Pseudomonadota bacterium
CGCGGATCTCGGTCTCGGAGGGGTTTTTGTTTTCGGCCAACAGCGCTGCGGCCGACATCACCATGCCGGGGGTGCAGAACCCGCATTGCAGGCCGTGATTGTCCTGGAAGGCCTGCTGGATGACCCCCAGCGAGCCGTCTTCGTTTGCCATGCCTTCGATGGTGGCGACATCTGCGCCCTGGGCTTCGGCTGCAAGCATCGCGCAGGCCTTCACCGCCGTTCCGTTCACATGCACCACGCAGGCGCCGCATTGCGCGGTGTCACAGCCGACATGCGTGCCGGTCAGACCCAAAGTCTCGCGCAGAAACTGTACGAGAAGCGTGCGGCCCTCGACCTCGCCGCTGGCTGACACGCCGTTCACCGTCATTGTAATCGCTGGCATCGTTTGCTCCCCGAAATGCTTGCTTGGCACAAGCCTATCACGAAGCCGGGGGCTGGCAATCCCAATCACGCCGGGCGGGGGTGTCCTGCGACCGAGCATGCCCCGTAAGATGTCGAAAGGGTAAGATGTCGAAAGGTCGGGGGCTGACGCGTCTTTGGTAGGCAACGCAAGCAAGGAGGACGATTTATGGACACCGCACCCGAAAGCGCTGGCCCGACGATCGCATCGCGGGAGGATTGGCTTGCCGCTCGGCGCGCGCTGCTGGCCGAGGAAAAGGCGCTGACCCATGCGCGTGAGGCACTTGCTGCCAAACGCCGCGCCCTGCCCTGGGTGCGCGTCGATGCCGCCTATGCGTTCGAGACGCCGGAGGGGCCATGCGGCCTGGCCGATCTCTTCGGCACCAGCCGGCAGCTGATCGTGCAGCATTTCATGTTCGGCCGGGACTGGGCCGAAGGCTGTGTGAGCTGTTCGTTCTGGGCCGATGGGTTCAACGGGCTGACCGCCCATCTGGCGGCGCGCGACACGGCATTCGCCCTGGTGTCGACCGCGCCGCTTGCAACCATCGAGGCCTATCGCGCCCGGATGGGATGGGATCTGCGCTGGGTGTCAGACAGCGGCGGAGACGCCGGCAGCTTCAGCGCCGATTTCGGCGTGAGCTTCCCAGCGGATGCCGGGCCGCTTCCCTATAATTTCGGCACCGGGACCTTTTCGGGCACCGACGCGCCCGGCATCAGCGTGTTTGCGCGGCGCGGCGGCGAGGTCTTTCACAGCTATTCGACCTATGCGCGCGGGCTCGACATGCTCAATGCGACCTATCACTTGCTCGATCTGACGCCGAACGGGCGCGATGAGGATGATCTGCCCTGGACGATGGCCTGGCTGCGGCGGCACGACGCCTATTGATCACAGCTATTGATCGCAACCTGGCGTCTCGGGCCCCGGGGCGGGGTCTACCGCGCCCTGGGGTGGGATTTGTCGTAGACCTCCATCAGCCGGGCCTCGTCGAGCTCGGTGTAGATCTGTGTGCTGGACAGCGAGGCATGGCCGAGCAGGGTCTGGATCGAACGCAGATCGCCACCGGCCGACAACAGATGGGTGGCAAAGGAATGGCGCAGCGCGTGCGGCGTGGCCGTCGCGGGAAGGCCCAGACGCGTGCGGCAGTCGGCCACCACCTTTTGGACCAGCCGCGGGTTCAGCGGCCCGCCGCGCGCGCCAAGGAACAGCGCGCCCTCCGGCCCGGGATCATGCGGACAGGCCGCCACATAGGTCGCGATGGCAGAGCGGGCGACGGGCAGGACCGGCACCGCCCGCTCGCGCCCGCCCTTGCCGATCACCCGCAGCGTGTCACCCAGCGGATGAACACGGCGTGGCAGGGCCAGGGCCTCGGCAATGCGCAGCCCGCAGGCGTAAAGCAGCGTCAACACCGCAACATCGCGCGCCGCAATCCAGGGGGCCGGATGAAAGGCGCCGGCCTCTGCAATCAGCGCCCGAACCCCATCCTCGGCAACCGGGCGCGGCAGCCGCGGCTTGATGCGCGGCGCCCGGGCGGCCTGCACGGCCGGCGCATCGATGCTGCGGGTCTCGGCCAGCCAACGGTGAAAGGCGCGCACCGCCGACAGCGCCCGGGCAAGCGAGCGCGGCGACAGCCCGCTGGCGCGACGCGCGGCCATCCAGGCGCGCAAATCGGTCGCGGCCACCTGGCCCAAGCCTGCCGCGGTGGGCACCGCGCCCAGATGCTCTGTCAGAAACTCCAGATAGCCGCGCACATCGCGGCGATAGGCGGTCACCGTGTGAATGCTGGCCCCGCGCGCGCCGGACAATGTGTCCAGCCAGTGCAGCAGCAGGTCGGCCGCGAGCTGCGTCGGGCCGTCGGCCGCGCCCGCGGTGTCTTCAGCCTGGCGATGTGGGTTGGATGCGGCGCCCCCTGCCGACCCAACCGTCACGCCAACCATCGGCGGAAGGTGTTTTCAAACACGCCGCCGAAAAAGCTGAGAAGGTCTGTGCCCTGATCCGGGCTGAAACGATTGGGGTCCTCGGCCGCAAAAAGCAGCATTGCCGGACGGCGCCCACCGCCCAAATCAAGTTTCATCACCGCTTCGGAGCGGATCCAATGCGCCTCACGCCCGTAAACCGTGTCTGACGCCGCAACATTCTGGCGCAAGAGAACAGGGCGGCCCGGCACCCCGGTCTCGGCCCCCATATAGGCCTCGACCCCGCCTGGGGCGAGTGACACCACCAACCCGCGCAACTCGCCCTCGGGTCCCACCTGCGTTCCTGCCGACAGGCCCGGCGTTTCGATCGCAATGCGCACCAGATCGAGCGCCAGAAGCCCCGTCACCTCATGCGCCACGGCCTCCAGAAAAGCGCGGAAATCGGCAGGCTTGAGGATGGAGAGCACCGCACGGTGCACCTGATTTGTGCCGGCAAGATTTTCATAGGCTGCGGCAATGACCGAGCGATGCGTATCCTCCAGCCGATCGAGACGATCCTCGAGCCGGTCCACAAGCACGCCGCGCAAATCCACCACATTGCGCCCCATCGCACCGCCTCCGGCGGCGATGAGCGCACGCATGATCTCACGGTCTTCCAGGATGGCATCTGGATCTCTCAGGATCCAGGTTTTTAGGTCGTCCGACATGGCCGGTTGCACCATCATCGTACTCACTCTCGAATCACACGCAACTCGAACGAGTATGTAGCATCAAAGGATTTTCTGTCCAGTCTTCGCCCAATCGCTCAAGAACGCCTGCAAACCCTTATCCGTTAAGGGATGCTTTACAAGCCCTCGCAGCACAGCAGGAGGAACCGTCGCGACATCCGCGCCGATCTTTGCAACCTCGGATACGTGGTTCGTCGATCGGATCGATGCGGCGAGGATCTCGGTCTTGAACTGGAAATTGTCGTAGATCTGGCGAATGTCGGCGATCAGTTGCAGCCCATCGATGTTGATATCGTCGAGCCGCCCGATAAAAGGCGAGATGAAGCTGGCGCCGGCCTTTGCGGCCAAAAGCGCCTGCGCGGCCGAAAAGCATAAGGTGACATTGACCATCTTGCCCTCGCCCGTCAGCGTCCGGCACGCCTTCAACCCGTCCCATGTCAGGGGCAGTTTGACCGCAATGTTCGGCGCGATCCGGGCAAGATGGCGGCCCTCGGCGAGCATCGTCTCGGCATCGGTTGCGGTCACCTCGGCGCTCACCGGGCCGTCGACGAGCTCGCAAATCTCACGCGTGACCTCGATGATGTCGCGTCCGGATTTGGCGATCAGGGAGGGGTTTGTCGTCACCCCGTCCAAAAGCCCGGTCGCGGCAAGATCCGAAATCTCGGCCACATCGGCCGTGTCCACGAAGAATTTCATGCGCGTCTCCCGTCCAGCGCCGGCCGTTGGTTGCTGCTACGTTACCGCAAGCGCCCGACGCAGAGAACCGCCCTGGCCACCCAATGGATGAGCGATGGCTGGGCTGTGGCGCGCGGGTCGCGGTGCTGACGGTCGAACCGGTGGACCGGCTTTTGGATTATCGGGCCCCGGCGGGCGGGGTCGCCCCGGGCGCGTTTGTGCAGGTGCCGCTTGGCCCGCGGCAGGTTCTGGGCGTGGTCTGGGGGCCCGGCGAGGGCGGGTTTGCCGATGACAAGCTGCGCGACATCGCGGCGGTTCTGGATCTGCCGCCCATGCCCGATGCGATGCGCGGGTTCCTAGCCCGCGCTGCCGATTATACGCTGACCCCGCTGACCGCCATGCTGCGGCTTGCAACCCGCGCCCCGGGTCTGACCGAGCCGCCCGCGGCGCGCCGGGTGTTGGGACGCGGCGGCGCGGATCCTGCCCGGATGACCCCGGCCCGGGCCCGGGCGCTCGATGCGCTCAATGCCGCCGGCGATGCGGTGTTCACCCAGGCTGAACTCGCGGCAGAGGCGGGGGTTTCGGATGGCGTGATCAAGGGGTTGGTCGGCGCCGGCACGCTGGTGGTCGGCCAGGCGCCCCGCGACCCGCCATTGCCGCTGCCCGACCCCGCCCATCCCGGAAAGGCGCTGACCGACAGCCAAGCCAAGGCAGCCGCGGCGCTGCGCGACACCATACGCCGAAACCGCTATGCAACGACGCTGCTGAAGGGCGTGACGGGCTCGGGCAAGACCGAGGTCTATCTGGAAGCCGTGGCTGAGACGCTCGCGCAAGGCCGCCAAGCCCTGGTGCTTCTGCCCGAAATCGCGCTGACCGTCGATTTCCTGGCCCGGATCGAAGCGCGCTTCGGCGCACGCCCGGCCGAGTGGCATTCGGGCGTGGGCATGGCGGCGCGACGGCAGGTCTGGCGCGGCGTGGCCCAGGGTGCCGCGCGGCTGGTTGTCGGTGCGCGATCGGCGGTGTTCCTGCCCTTTGCCGAGCTCGGCCTGATCGTGGTCGATGAAGAGCATGACAGCGCCTATAAGCAGGAAGATGGCGCGCTCTACCATGCCCGCGACATGGCGGTGCTGCGCGCCAGCCTGTGCGAGGCGGCGGTCGTGCTTGCCTCGGCAACGCCCAGCCTGGAGAGCTGGGCCAATGCCCAGGCCGGCAAATACGCGCGGCTCGACCTGCCGCAGCGCTATGGCGCGGCGGTGCTGCCGGCCATGCGGGCTGTCGATCTGCGTGAGGAACGGCTGCCGGCGGGCGAATGGATCTCGCCGGCCGTGGCGCGGGCGGTTGCGGATCGGTTGGCCGCCGGCGAGCAGTCGCTTCTCTTTCTCAACCGTCGGGGCTATGCGCCGGTCACGCTGTGCCGCGCCTGCGGGCATCAGATCGGCTGCCGCCATTGCGACGCGCGCATGGTCGAGCATCGCTTCCGCAAGCTGCTGATGTGCCATCAATGCGGCGAGACGATGCCGGTGCCGGAGGCCTGCCCGAATTGCGGCGCCGTTGGCAGGCTTGCGCCGGTCGGCCCGGGGGTGGAGCGGCTTGCCGAGGAGGTGGCAGCGCGTTTTCCCGAGGCCTCGGTGGCGCTCCTCTCCTCAGACCTTGCCGGCTCGGCCCGTGAGATCAAGGCGCGCATCGCCGACATTGCTTCGGGCGGGGCCGAGATCATCATCGGCACCCAGATGGTCGCCAAGGGGCATAACTTTCCGCTGCTGACGCTGGTCGCTGCGATCGATGCGGATTTGGGGCTGATGGGCGGCGATCTGCGTGCGGCTGAGCGAACGTTCCAGCTGATCCGCCAAGTTGCCGGCCGCGCCGGTCGGGCCGACAAGCCGGGCGAGGCGCTCATTCAGACCCATCAGCCCGATCATCCGGTGATCCGCGCCATTCTCTCGGGCGAGGATGAAGCGTTCTGGCGCGCCGAGGCCGCCGCCCGGCATGCCGCCGGCGCACCGCCCTTCGGCCGTATGGCCGGGGTGGTGGTCTCGGGGCCCGACGAGGCCCGCACGATGGAGACGGCGCGCGCCCTGGCCCGGGCCGATGCGCCGTTGCGCGCCATCGGCGCGGAGCTTTTCGGACCCGCCCCGGCCCCGATCAGCCGCATCCGGGGCCGCACCCGCATCCGGCTTCTGGTCAAAGCGCCCAAGGGCGTGATCCTGCAGCCGGCCCTGCGGGCCTGGCGCGCCGC
>JBCDDO010000195.1:0-5946 GCA_039180245.1 Pseudomonadota bacterium
CCACCCCCCCCCCCCCCCTCACCGGCCCGCTCCTGGGCCCATTTTGCGGGGCTGGTACCCTTGGCGCCCGCTTAAATCACCGGGGGTTTTGTGGCGGGGGGGTGCCGCGCCGCCGCCATAATCGAGCAAATCGTCGACAATCTGAAAGCTGATGCCAAGCGCGTCGCCATATTCGCGCAGCGCCTCGGTTTCGGCTGGACCCGCGCCCGAGACCACCGCCCCGGCCTCGCATGCGGCCGAGAACAAGGCCGCGGTCTTGCCGCGGATCACCTGGACATAGGTCGCCTCGTCCGTCGCCAGATTGCGCGATGTGGTCAGCTGCAGCACCTCGCCCTCGGCAATCACGGCAGCAGCGTTGGACAGGATCTCGAGCACCCGAAGACTGCCGGTCTCAACCATCAGCTGGAAGGCGCGAGCAAAAAGGTAATCGCCGACCAGGATCGAGGATGTATTGTCCCATAGCAGATTTGCCGTGGGCCGGCCGCGCCGCTGATCGCTTTCATCAACCACATCATCATGCAAAAGCGTGGCGGTGTGGATGAACTCGACCGTTGCGGCCAGCTTGACCGGATCTGGGCCGGCATGGCCCAGCAGCCGTGCGGTTGCCAATGTCAGCATCGGGCGGATCCGCTTGCCGCCGGCTTCGATCAGATGCGCGGTCACTTCGGGAATGCGCGGCGCATGCTCGCTCGACATCCTGTCTCGAATGGTTGCGTTCACAGCCGAGAGCTCGTCGCTGAGCAGATCGGCAAGCTGAGCGAGCGGGTCCTTGGTCAGCATGGCGCATTCTCCTGCGGCGGGCATCGCATGGCTGCTCTCCAGAACTCGACGCGGCACGGACCACAGTCTAAGAGACCGGGAATGGTGGAGCTTGTGCGCACGAACGACCTGGCATTGATTGCCTTCCTGACCGCGCTTCTTGCGAGCGAGGATATAGAGTGCTTCATGCTGGACGTCCATATGAGCGTCCTTGAAGGCTCCATAGGCATCTTGCCGCGGCGGGTGATGGTGGCCAAGCGCGATGCCTTTCGGGCGCGGGCGATTCTGCGCGATCACGACATCGACACGGTGCCCGAACGGTGACCGGGCCGGCCCGGTCATGACCGACCCGGAAGAGGACGATCCGCCGCTCACGCGCGATGCGTTCCTGAACGGCCGCCTGATGCTGTGGCAGCCCCGCTCGGGCTACCGCGCTGCGACCGACCCGGTGCTGTTGGCCGCCGCCGTCCCGGCGCAAGCGGGGGCACATGTGCTTGATCTTGGCTGCGGGATCGGCACCGCCGCGCTCTGCCTGGAATGCCGGGTGCCCGGCCTGGTGCTGCATGGTGTTGAGCTGCAACGCCTCTATGCCGATCTGGCCGAACGCAATGCAGCCGCGGCGGGGTCGGCGCTGACGGTTCACCATGGCAATGTCGTACAAATGCCCAAGGCCCTGCGCAGCATTTCCTTCGATCATGTGATGGCCAATCCGCCCTATCTGGACCCGGCGCGCCATGTCGGCGCCGCTCTGCCGGCGCGCGATCGGGCGTTTCGCGATGTCACCGCGCCGCTGGCAGGGTGGATCGATGCCGGGCTCCGCCGGCTTCGCCCGGGCGGCTGCTACACGATGATCCAGCGCATGGACCGTCTGCCGGAGCTCTTGGCAGGGTTCGATGGGCGCGCGGGCGACATCACGCTCCTGCCCTTGGCGGCGCGTGCCGGGCGGCCCGCGGCGCGGGTGATCCTGAGGGCGCGCAAAGGGGCGCGGGGGGCCCTGCGCATGCTCGCACCCTTCGTGCTGCATGACGGTGACGCGCATCGGCAGGATGGCGAAGATTTCAGTGCAGCGGCACAGGCCGTGCTGCGCGACGCGAAATCTTTGCCTTAATCTGGTCACTCTCTTTCCGGTTGATCGCCTTTTAATAGAATTTTAATATACATCTAACAACCCTTACGAGATTCATAGGCCTTCGCGGCCGTCTCCTCCGGTGTCTCGGAGAGATCTTCGACAGGATAGAGACTATGCAAAGCGGGATTTGGCTCATCATCGTTGCCATGTCTATGACGCCTGCATTGGACGCTGTGGCCAAGCAGTTGAGTTCTCAGTACGATCCCATTTTCATAAGCTTTGTTAGATATTTATCCGCAGGACTTATAGCATTTTGTCTCGCCTGGGCATTGCGTGAAAAGATCAGAATGCGGCGGCGCGATGCGGTCAGCCAATTGCTGCGAACGGCCCTGATGATGGGTGCGATGACTTGCTTTATCACGGCGCTGTCGATGGTCCCTTTGGCCGATGCGGTTGGGGGATTCCTCATCGCGCCAATGGTCGCAACAGGACTGTCTGTTCTCCTTATGGGCGAAGTTATGACCCGGCGAAAGACGCTCGGCGCGGTTTTGTCGCTTGTCGGCGCGGCCGCCATCATGCGCCCAGGTCTCGGGTTTGAGCATGGCACATTGCTCGCGCTGGGGGGAGGTGTGCTGCTGGGATGCTACTTTGCCGCGTCGCGCGGGACCGCACAGGCCGAGGATGTTATCGGCGCCATGGCGCTGCAGTCGCTGCTGGGTGCGGCGATGATCGCTCCGATTGCCTTTGCGGGTGGCGTTCCCGCGGTGGATCTCGATCTGCTCTTCTGGGCACTTGTCCTGGGCGTGATTTCGGCGGCCTGCCACACGCTCACCATCTTGGCAGTCAAACGCACCGACGCCTCGACGCTGGCGCCCTTCCTGTATTCGAACCTTTTCGTCGCTGTGGCGCTGGGCATCTTTGTCTTCGGCGAGATGCCCGCGGCGCTGACCTGGCTGGGCCTGGCGGCAATTCTGGCTGGCGGCGTCGTCACCGCGTTGAGCCCCGCGGCAATCGCCTGGCTGATGGGGCCTGTCCGGCTGCCCGATCTGGCGGGCGGCCCGGTCGCGCTGCCACAAGCGGTCGCGCGCGCCATGCAGGGGGCTGGCATCGGCCGCGTGGCGGTCGCACCGCGTGGTCAGGCTGCACATGCAGTCCGGCTGGCTGCTGAAGTGCTCGACACCGCAGCCGCGCGGCTTGCACGCTTACAGGGAAACCACCGGATTGTCGGATCGCGCGCAAGCCACGCCCCGTTGTCGAGCGGGCAGAAGATCCTGCTCTGGGCCCATGCCGCACCGGCATCGCTGCGAAGTTTAGGCGACGAATTAATGACATTCCGCCTAAGACGTGCTTTAGTTCCAAGCACGGGTTCTTAAGAGGAGTGCTTCATGAGCTTGACCTCCCACATCTCGGAGCTGCGCAAAAAACATGAGCATCTGGCGACGGTCATTGAGACCGCAGAACGCCAGCCAGCGACCGATCATCTCCGACTTACCGAATTGAAGCGCGAGAAGCTGCGTTTGAAAGACGAAATTGCACGGCTCAGTCAACAGCTTGTGCACTGACTGACGCTTAGACCGGGGCCCAGACCGGACCGCATCGGCGCAAACGCCAGCCGGTTTTGGTCGCCTACCCGCGCCAGCGGGTGAACAACCCAATGCACCATGCGGCCCAATCGGCACCTTCGGTCGGGCTCGACAGGCTCTTGAGTGCCGCATCGGCCACATCATCGCCCAACAGGCTGCTGCGCCGGGTCTCGACCAGATCGGCAAGAAACTCATGCCGAAACTCCGGATGCGGCTGCACCGAGAGCGCCCAGGGCTGCTGCGGGTCTCCATAGGCAAGGGCCGCGATCGGACAATGGGCCGAGCGTGCAAGCAAGGTTGTGCCCTCGGGCTGCCGGGTCACCTGATCGCGGTGCATGGCAAGCTGTGAGAACCCGCCTTTTGCACCGCCCGTCCAGCCGGGCTTGTCGGCGTAGTCATACTGTGCCCGCCCCACGCCCCAGCCTTGCGCGGCCAGCTCTGCGGCACCGCCCAATGCCTGGGCCATGATCTGATGGCCAAAGCACACGCCGAAAAGCGGGATCTGGGCGTCCCGGCAGGCGCGGATCGTCGCCTCAAGCGGAGCCATCCAGGGCAACGGATCATAAACGCCATGGCGCGAGCCGGTGATCACCCAACCATCCACGGCCGCGACATCGTCGGGCAGGGCGCCGTCCCAGACCGGCACCGTGAGATAGCTGGCCTCTGGCGCCTCGGGCGCGAGCAGCGCGCGAAACATGGAGGTGTAGTCACCATGCGCCGCGCCCAATGCATCGGGCAGGGTGCCTGTTTCGAGAATTCCGATCCGCATGCCCCCGGCTACACCGATGGGCGGGCAGGCTCAATGTCAAATCCGCCGCCAAAGGCCGACAGGCTTGCCATTTCGGTCTGCACCCAGCGTCGAAACCGGGCGATGTGCGGGCGGGTCTGGGTTCCGGCCTCGCACACAATGCGGTAGCGGGCCGGGGCCTGCAACGCGCGTGAAAACGGCGCCACCAAGCGGCCCGCCGCAAGGTCGCGTTCGGCCAGCCAGGCCCGCCCCAACAACACCCCTCCGCCCTCCAGCGCGTAGTCGAGCGCATGGTCGGCCTGGCTGAAGCGCGGCCCGCCCTCGGGCGGGGCGGAAAGGCCGGTTGCCCGAAACCAGGCGGCCCAATCCGGCGCACCGACAAAGGCCAGCAGACTGTCATCATGGATCAACTTTGCACCGGCCAACGAAGACAGCCTGTCGTAACGGGCGGCCAGGTCCGGCGTCATCACCGGCGTGACCCATTCGGGGGCCAGATCCTCGGCAAAGAGCGTGTCGGGAACTGTAAGGCCGAAGCGTATGGCAATGTCGACCTCGTCGCGGCCGAAATCCAGAATGCGCAGCGTCGCGGCAAATCGCAGCTCAATCTCCGGATGCTCTTCGGCAAAGCGAAAGAGCCTCGGTGCCAGCCATTTCGCGGTGAAGGCGGGCCCGGCCGTGACGGTCAGCACGCTGTCGTTTGACAGGCGCCGCATCTGGCTCCAGGCCTGTTGCAGCCGCTCAAACCCGTCTGCGAGACCCGGTGCGAGCACCCGTCCCGCTTCGGTGAGCTCAACCGCCCGGTTCAAGCGTCGAAAGAGCGGGGTGCCCGCATGGCCCTCAAGCGCTTTGATCTGATAGCTCAGGGCGGCTGGGGTGACATTCAGCTCTGCAGCCGCTTGGGCGAAGCTCAAATGTCGGGCCGCCGCCTCAAAGGCCCGCAGCGCGGTCAATGGCGGAAGACGGTCCATCCCCAGTTAAGTTCACCTTATCCGAACAGCTAGAAACACTCGTTTGTGAAACCTGTCGGGTCAAGCCAGATTAGGCTCAACCACGGACGCAAAGGAGTGATGAGATGTTCCACGCACGTGACTTTGACAAGATCGACGCTGTGCTCGACCCGCATGCCGCCCCGGCCGTCGAGGTCAGTCAGGCCCAGATCGACGCCGCGCTGCTGCGCAGCCGCGAACTGCGCGCAACCGCGCTGCGCGAGCTTTGGGCGCTGGTTGTGGGCAAACCGTCCCGCTGATGCGGGCTGTGCGGCCGGCGTCTGACACGGCGCCGGCCCGGAAGACGGCTGTCAGGCGAGGTATTGCCCGCCATTGGCCGAAATGGTCGAGCCGGTGATGAAGCCGGCCTCGTCTGAGACCAGAAACGCGACGCAGCGCGCAATCTCATCGGCCTCGCCCAAACGCCCCACCGGGATCTGCGCAATGATGCTCTCGCGCACCTTCTCGGGCACCGCCATGACCATATCTGTGGCGATGTAGCCGGGACAGACCGCGTTCACCGTGATGCCGGCCCGCGCGCCCTCTTGGGCCAGCGATTTGGTAAAGCCCAGATCGCCCGCCTTTGAGGCGGCATAATTGGCTTGGGCGAAGCTCAAATGTCGCGCCGCCGCCTCAAAGGCCCGCAGCGCAGTCAATGGCGGAAGACGGTCCATCCCCAGTTAAGCTCACCTTATCCGAACAGCTAGAAACACTCGTTTGTGAAACCTGTCGGGTCAAGCCAGATTAGGCTCAACCACGGACGCAAAGGAGTGATGAGATGTTCCACGCACGTGACTTTGA
>JBCDDO010000196.1:0-5857 GCA_039180245.1 Pseudomonadota bacterium
CCGGGCCATTCTGGACGCCTGGCTTAACGGTGACGTGCCAGAAACGGCGGCCAGCCGGTACCTGCGCAATCAGATCATCGAGGATGCGGTCTATGAAAGCGCGGCCTCCGGGCGCTACATGGCTGTCCCGCATAAAGAGCAAGGGAGTGCAACATGAACCTCTTGATCACTGGCGGCGGCGGTTTTCTGGGGCAAAAGCTGGCCCGGGCGCTGGCGGAACGCGGCACGCTGCGCGGGCAGCCGATCAGCTCTCTGGTCCTGGCCGATCTGGTCGACCCCCCGCCTGTCGAGGCCGGGTTTCCGGTTGAATGCGTCACAACCGACATCACCGATGCGGCTGCCTGCACAGCGCTGATGGACCATCGCCCCGATGTGATCTGGCATCTCGCCGCGGTGGTTTCGGGTCAGGCCGAGGCGGAGTTCGACACCGGCATGTCGGTCAACCTCACCGGCTCGCTCAACATGTTTGCGGCGGCACGGGCGATGGGCAGCTGCCCGGTGTTGGTCTTTTCCTCCTCGATCGCCGTTTATGGCGGCGAGATCCCGGAAATGATCGAGGATTGGACCCAGCTCAACCCGCAAACCTCCTATGGTGCGCAGAAGGCCGCGGCCGAGATGGTTCTGACGGACATGTCGCGCAAGGGCTATCTTGACGGGCGCGGACTGCGCCTGCCGACAATCACCATCCGGCCCGGGCGCCCGAACAAGGCGGCCTCATCCTTCATGTCCTCGATCTTTCGCGAGCCGTTGCAGGGCGAGGAGGCCGTCTGCCCGGTCGAGCCGGACTACGCGCTCTGGGCGCTTTCGCCGCGGCGCTGTGTGGAGAACCTCATCATCGGCGCCGAGCTAGACGGGGCGGAGTTCGGCCAGAACCGCTGTCTCGCCCTGCCGGGGCGCACCTACACCATTGGCGAGATGGTCGAGGCGATGCGTCGCGTGGCCGGTGACGCCCCGGTGGGCCGCATCCATTGGGAAAAGGACCCCGAGATCCTGAAAATCGTTCTGGGCTGGCGCGGGTATTTCAACCCCGAAAAAGCGCTGCGCCTGGGCTTTCAGCGCGATGCCGGGTTCGAGGACCATGTCCGGTATTTTCTGGAGGATGACATCCAGCCCGGCTGACCCCGCGTCCGGGCCAAGCCAGAGGGATCAGGCCACGGGGGTCAGCAGTGGATCGCCGGCGAAATGTGCCGCCAGATTGCGCACCACAAGATCGCCCATTGCCGCCCGGGTCTTGTGGGTTGCCGAGCCCTGATGCGGCGACAGAACCACATTGTCCATGGCCCACAGCGACTCGGGCACGGTCGGTTCGGCTTCAAACACATCGAGCGCGGCCCCGCCCAGCTTGCCCTGGCCGAGAAGATCGACCATCGCAGGTTCATCGACCAGCGAGCCGCGCGCCACGTTCACCAGCGCGCCCTGCGGGCCCAGCGCCTCCATCACCGGGCGCGAAACGATGCCGCGTGTGGCCGCGGAACCCGGCGCAATCACCACCAGCCAGTCGACCGCCCGGGCCATCTCTTCCAGATCGGGATAGTAGACATAGGGCTGGTGGGCCTGTTCGCTGCGGCCGTGATAGCTCACGCGCATCTTCATCGCCTGCAGGCGGATGGCGATCTCCTTGCCGATGCGCCCTAGGCCCAGAATGCCGGCATGGGCGCCGGTCAGCTCGCCGGTCAGCCCGTAGCCGGCGCCAGGCCAGGCCCCCGCCCGCACATGCGCATCGGCCTGCGGGATGCGCCGCACCAGCGCGATCATCAGCCCCACGGTCAGCTCGGCCACCGCATCATTGAGCACATCGGGCGTGTTGGTCACCCGGATGCCGCGCAGCTTGCAATCGGGAATATCGATGGCGTCATACCCCACGCCGTAGCTGGCCGCGATCTCAAGCCCCGGGCAGGCCTCGGCCACATCGGCCGGCACACCCCAATGCCCATCGGTCGCCACCGCCCGGATCCGCGGCCCGATCTGGGCCAGAACCGCGGCGCGGTCGGCCGCCTCCCACAGCCGATGCACGGTATAGGCCTGCACCAGCGCTTGCTCGACGCTCGGCAGCATCGGGCTGATCTGAAGAATCTCGGGTGTGTCGCCTGCGGCCATCGTCTTTGTCCCCTGCGCGGAAAATCTAAATCGATTTAGATTTAGTATTGACCGCATCGGGCGAGCCGCACAATAGTTTTGGGAAGAGAGCCCGGGCGTCAGATCCGGGCCGCACATGGGAGGCCTGGCGCATGGCGTCGGTGACGATTCGCGAGCTACGGAAGTCGTTCGGGGCGGTGGAGGTCATCCACGGCGTCAATATCGACATCGAGGATGGCGAGTTTGTCGTTCTCGTCGGCCCGTCGGGCTGCGGCAAGTCCACATTGCTGCGCATGATAGCGGGGCTGGAATCGATCACCTCGGGCGAGCTGGAGATCGACGATCGGCTGGTCAACAAGGTGCCGCCCAAAGAGCGCGACATCGCGATGGTTTTCCAGAACTACGCGCTTTACCCGCACATGAAGGTCTATGACAACATGGCCTTCTCGATGAAGCTGCGCTCGGCACCCAAAAGTGAGACCGACCAGCGGGTGCGGCAGGCCGCCGAGATCCTGGGCCTGACGCCATTGCTCGACCGCTATCCGCGACAGCTTTCGGGTGGACAGCGCCAGCGCGTGGCCATGGGCCGGGCGATTGTGCGCGACCCGCAGGTGTTTCTATTCGACGAGCCGCTGTCGAACCTCGATGCCAAACTGCGCGTGGCCATGCGCACCGAGATCAAAGCGCTGCATCAGCGCGTGGGCGGCACCACCATCTATGTCACCCATGATCAGATCGAGGCGATGACCATGGCCGACAAGATCGTGGTGATGCAGGGTGGCAATGTCGAGCAGATCGGCGCGCCGCTGGAGCTTTACGACCGGCCCGACAACCTCTTTGTTGCCGGCTTTATCGGATCGCCCGCGATGAATTTCCTGCGCGGCAGGATGACCCGGGACAACGGCCCAGTTGTGGTGACGCCTGAAGGGGAGCGGATCGCCGCACCAGAGGTTCCGACCGCGCGCGAGGGCGCCGAGGTGGTGCTGGGCACGCGGCCCGAGCATCTCACGCTGATCACCGAACATCAGGACGGCCAGGGATTTGCCGCGGAAGTCGTGGTGACCGAGCCGACCGGCGCCGAGGTTCAGATCGTGGCCAAGCACGGGCAGGACGAGGTGATCGGCGTGTTCCGCGAACGTCTTCAGCCGCGCCCGGGTGAAATGCTGCGCTTTGCCCCCGATCTCACCCACGCGCATCTCTTCGACGCCGAGACCGGGCGGGCGTTGCGGGCCTGAGCCCAGCGCAAAAGGTCCGGGCAAAGCCCGGCGCAGGAATTCCGGGCTAAGCCCGGTGAAAGGCGCGCAGGGACGCGCAAAACTGGGAGGACGAAGATGAGCTTTACACGGCGGAGATTCCTCGGCACCTCGGCCATGGCCGGGGCGATGATCGCGGGTGGCGACCTTCTGGGCCGGTCGCGCGCTTGGGCGGCGACGGAAATGAAATGGACGCCCGAGGACGGCGCCTCGCTGCAGTTGCTGCGCTGGAAGCGGTTCGTGCAGTCCGAAGAGGATGCGTTCCTCAAACTCGTTGCCGCCTTTACCGACGCCACCGGCGTGCAGGTCGAGGTGCTGAACGAAAGCCTTGACGACGTGCAGCCCAAAGCCTCGGTCGCAGCCAATGTCGGCTCGGGTCCGGACATGTTCTGGGGCCTTTACTCGCTGCCGCATCTGTTCCCCGAAAAATGCATGGATGTGTCGGATGTCTGCGACCATATCGGCAGCAAATATGGCGGCTGGGCGCCCTCGGCCGAAACCTATGGCAAGTCCGGCGACAGCTGGATCGCGGTGCCGGTGGCCTATAACGCCAACCTCATCAACTACCGCAAATCGGCCATCGAAGAGGCGGGCTTTTCCGAAATGCCCGGCGACACCGAAGGCTTTTTGGAGCTGTGCAAGGCGCTTCAGGGCATCGGCAAGCCGGCCGGCATGGCGCTTGGCCACGCGTCGGGCGACGGCAATGCCTGGGTGCATTGGGCGCTCTGGTCGCATGGCGGGTATCTGGTCGATGCCAATGATCAGGTGATCATCAACTCGCCCGAGACCGAGGCCGCGCTCAACTACGCAAAAGCGCTCTTTGACAGCTGGATCCCGGGCACGGCCTCGTGGAACGACGCCTTCAACAACAAGGCCTTCCTGGCCGAAGAGGTGTGGCTCACCAACAATGGCGTGTCGATCTATGCGGCCGCAAAGCGCCAGGCCGGCGAAGACGCCAAAATGGCCGAGATCGCCGAGGATATGGACCATGCCTTCTGGCCCATCGGCCCGTCGGGCACCCCTGCGGAGTTCCACATCTGCTATCCGCTTTTGGGCATGAGCTACACGCCCTATCCCAATGCGGTGAAGGCCTTCATGCAGTTCATGATGGAAGTGGAAAACTACGAGCCCTGGTGCGAGGGCGCGGTGGCCTATCTCAGCCACCCCTACAAGGCCGGCGACGATTTTGCCTTCTGGGACGCCGATCCGAAACTGGTGGCGGCAAAACCTGCCGCATGGCGCACCTCCACAGCCGGCCATCTGGGCTCGGTTGGCGAGCGCGCCGCGGCCGCCCTGGCCGATTTCATCGTGCTCGACATGCTGGCCAATGTCTGCACCGGGCGCCAGACGCCCGAGGGGGCTATGAAGCTGGCCGAGCGTCAGGCCAAGCGGCTCTACCGCGCCTGATCCGATCCGACCCAAGGGGGGCCGCTGCGCGCGGCCCCTCGCCCCAAAGGGAGATGCCGGTTTGGCCGATGTAACCCGCAGCGAGGAACATGCCGGGCAAAAGCGCACCGCAAAGTCGGCGCCCAAGGAAATGTCCGCCTGGTCGCAGCTTCAAACCAACCGGAACTGGCTGGGCATGTGGTTCATGTTGCCCGCCGGCCTCTTCCTCATTCTGTTTCTGGCCTACCCGCTGGGCCTGGGGGTTTGGCTGTCCTTCACCGATGCGCGGCTCGGCCGCGCGGGTGAGTTCATCGGCCTGGAAAACTATGCCTGGCTGATCGGCGATTTCACCGAAGGCTGGAAGTTCTGGGAGGTCGGCGACCCGGTCTTCTGGCTCTCGGTCTTCAACACGTTGCTCTACACGGTCGTGGCCAGCGTGATCAAATTCGGCATCGGGCTCTATCTGGCACTGCTGCTCAACAAGCACATGCCCTTCAAGGCGATCATCCGGGCGGTGGTGCTGATCCCCTTCATTGTGCCCACCGTGCTTTCGGCCATCGCCTTTTGGTGGATCTTCGACACGCAGTTTTCGATCCTGACCTGGATGCTGCAGGAGATCGGCGCAATCGGCGCGGAGTACCAGGTCAACTGGCTGGGCGAACCGCTGATGGCCCGCGCCTCGGTGATCTTTGCCAATATCTGGCGCGGCGTGCCTTTCATCGCGATCACGCTTCTGGCCGGGCTGCAAACCGTGCCGCCCTCGCTTTACGAGGCCTCGGTGATCGACGGTGCCACCCGCTGGCAGATGTTTCGCTACATCACCTACCCGCTGCTGACCCCGATCATTGCCGTGGTGATGACCTTCTCGGTCCTCTTCACCTTCACCGATTTCCAGCTGATCTGGGTGCTGACCCGCGGCGGGCCGGTCAACACCACCCATCTGATGGCCACGCTCAGTTACCAGCGCGCGATCCTGGGCGGAAATCTCGGCGAAGGGGCCGCGATCTCGACCGCGATGATCCCGTTCCTTCTGGCGGCGATCATGTTCTCCTGGTTCGGGCTGCAGCGGCGCAAATGGCAGCATGGAGAGGCCAATGACTGACGCCACGCCCAGTGCTGCCAAGGACGATCACTCCGAGGGC
>JBCDDO010000197.1:0-5846 GCA_039180245.1 Pseudomonadota bacterium
ATCAGGATGTCGATCCGAACTTTCGGGTGCCGGGCCTGTGTCGCCGGGTCGATCTTCAGCCCGTAGTTCGGGCCAGCTACGGATGCCAGCTCCCCGGTCATTGCGACTGTACCTCTGGGCTGCCCGGTCGCGTGACGCTCAGCGCCGCGGCCGCGAGCCGTGAGAGGTACCCCGCGCCCCAGCAGCTGTGCATCAGCGCAAGCGCCGGGCCGGCCCAAAGCCCTGCTGTGCGGCGCAGACGGCCCATGGCCCAGAGCGAGGCACCCATGCAGAGCCCCAGATAGAGCACAGGCCAGACCAGCCCCAGCCAGGAGAGCGGCGCCAGAGCCCGCGAGCCGGCCAACAGGCCGACATGGGCGGCCGGCAGCATCTGGCGCAAACGGGGCCAGGTGCGATGCTTGAGCAATGTCGCCGCCCGCCCGCGGCCATAGCGCCAGTATTGACGGGCGAGCGCGCTGGGATCCGGGCGCATGGCATAGTGCAGCCGGATCCCCGCATCGAGCCAGATCGTGCCGCCGGCCGCGCGCAGCCGCAGATCGAACTCTGCGTCTTCATTATGCGAAAACCCGGGGTCATACCCGCCGATGCGGCGAAACCAGTCGAGCCGCATGCCGGCATGATGCCCGTGATCGACCGCGCCAGAGCGTCGACCGCCCCGGTGCGCGGCGCCGCCCGATCCCAGCGGGGTGTCGACAATCGCCGCGGCTGCCGCCGCAAACCCGTCCGCGCCCCGCGCATCCATCACCGTGGCAAGGGCGGCGGCGCCGTTTTGCGACAGGCTCTGGACCACATCGCGCACATATCCCGGCGGATAGACCGCATGCGCATCGCAGCGGACAAGAATGCGGTGGGCGGGCGTGGCCATCTCGGCCACCACCCGGTTGATCCCTGCCGATTGCAACCGGTGCGGATTGGCAATCAGCGTCAGATTGGGAAACTCGGCCATGAGCCGGCGCACGATCCAGCGCGTGCGGTCGCGGCTGCCGCCATCGGCCACCACCACCCGCACCCGGTCGATCCAGCCCCGCGGGGACAGGAGCGAGCGCAGACAGACCTCGATCGCCTGGGCTTCATTGAGCGTTGGGATCGCGACAATCACATGCTCGGCCGCAACCGACGGGGCCAGCACAGGCTGGGTGGGAAGCTCAGCTGAGCGCATCGGCCGCCGCATCCCGATGGGTGGGGAGCGCCCCTGTCGTCGCACTCTCGCTCTCCGCCTGCGGCCAGGGCATATGGGTCGGCGTGGGCAGCGCGGCCGCGATGTCCAGCATCGGCAGATGCGGAACCGGACGGATATCGGCCGCATCGGCGCAGGCCGCACGGCGGGCCGCGGCGTAAAGCACCAGATCGGGCACGCACAGCGCTTCGAGCCGGGCGCGTTGCGACGCGCTCAGGGGCGGTGCCTGGTCGGGCGCCGCGTTCAAATGCGGCAGGGCCAGCGACACGCCGAACATCTCGCGAAACTTTCGGGTGAAGTCCGGCATCTCGTCGAGAAAGCCGATCAGCGAGATCCGGCTCAGCGCGGCTTCGGCACGGGCAAGTGCGGCGGCCTCATTGCGATGCGCGATCTGCCAGGAGCCCGAGAAATAGCGCAGATAGGCCGTTGCATGGCGCTGGGCGAGCGGGCTCGCCAGCCATTGGTCGATATCGGGGCCGATCAACCCTGCGCGCACGGCCATGCGAAAATTCGACACCGCACGTTCGACCGGGTCGCGCAGCACCGTCACGATCCGGTAGCTGGTGCTGAAATGACGGGCGATCCTGGGGGTCAGCGGAATGTGGCCGTGAACCAGGCGCATGCCTTGCGCCATATGCGACAGGGCCAGCCGTTCGCGCAGCGCAAAGGTGTGGTGCCCGGCATCGAGATCCTCGTGGCACAGCCACGGATCGTCGCGCCCAAAAGCAAGAATGGCCGCCGCGCGGCGGGTCGACACGGCATCGACCACCGCAATCGGCCGGTGCAGCGGCACGGTGGCGTAAAGCGCATTGGCAAGCGAGGTGCCGCCGCATTTGGGCAGATGCACAAAAAGGCAGGGCCGGTCGAGCCCGCCCGCCGCACAGCGCAGCGCCCGTCGTCCATAGACATGCAGCCGCCGCTGGGTGTTCTCGGAAAGACGCATGCATAGCCCCCTTGCCAAGCCGGCCGCGGGGCTTTCTCGGCATCTGTCGCCGCGTGCCCCGTCGGTAGGGCAGAAAATCGCTCACCTTGATTAACAAGATGCAAACGGCGCCGGCGGTTCGGTTTCAGCGCAGGCGTTTGCGTACCGCCCTCAGTGCCGGGTCCGGCTGGCCCAGCCGCCGGAGTGCGCGGCGCAGCGCCAGCGCATGGAGGCTGAGCCCCAGTGCCGCCCCGAGCGCGGCGCCAAAGAGGGCCGGCTGCGACATGACTGCCTCGGAGCGGGTTGAAGTCGCTGCGTCGAGCAGGGCGGAGGGGTCGGGCCAGGCCAGCCCGCCGGCAATTGCGCCGCTCGCGGTCAACGCGACCGTCAGGCACAGGCCTGCAAGAGCGGTGCGAAACAGCGTTGCAAACGCCCCCGACACTGTGAGCATCAGCCCGGCTGGACCGGCGAGAGCCTGCACCAACGGCACCGCCAAGATCACCATGGCCACGGCCAGCAGGCCAGGATCGAACACCGCCGGGAGCCATGCATCGGTGCCGGCATCCCGCCATGCCCGGGCCCGATCGCTGCTGGCCAGGATGGCGGCGAGGCCGAGGCCACATATTCCGCTCACAGCGACGGCAAGCCGCAGCAGCCCCATACGCTGCAACAGCCTGTCGCGCCGCGCCGCGTCGCCGGTGCGCAGGGACCGCCCCAGCCGGGCGGCATGGATCGTGTCCACCGCGGTCAGCGCAAAAAAGACAAAGCCGGTCAGCGACAAGACAATTCCGAACCGGCCCAGCGCCTCGGCTGGCAGCGCCACGGCGGCGGCTGCGATCAGCAGGCTGCGCCGATATTCCTGCAATCCCAAGGCGGGGACCATCAGCAGGCCCGCGCCGACCCATTGCCGCCAGAGAGCGGTTTGGATTGGCCCGGCTTTCAGCGGGCCGGCTCGCATCGGCGAGGCTTTCGGTGGCCCAGCTTTCGGCGGCCCGGCTCGCATCGGCCCGGCTTTCGGTGGCCCAGCTTTCGGTGGCCCAGCTTTCGGTGCATCGGCCGGTTTTGGCGCGCGCGGCAGGGCTGGCCGCCAAAAGAGACCCAGTGCCTGCAGCGGAACCACGGCGATATAGGCGCCGGCAAAGGCCCAGAGCAGGTCGGTCGCCGAAACCGCCTCACGCCAGAGCGCACAGGCAAGAAGCGCCGCACCGGGCAGCAGCAACCGCGGCAGCGCTGTGACCAGCGGGCGGCCCAGCGCGGTGCCGAGCCGCGCCTGCACCCGCGCCAGCGCCACCGCGGGGATCGCGGCCCCGATGGCCGCGCCGATCTGCCAGCCCGAGCCCGGCGCGACCCACTCCCGCAGCGGCTCGGCCAAGAGGCTGCCCGCGACCATCAGGCCGCCGATGAGCGTGCCGACGCCCAGCGCCAGCCCGAGACAAAACCGCACAAAGCCGCGCGCCTCGGCACGGGCGCGGGCATCCGTGCCGCCGGTCAGCTGGCGCAGCGCACCCGATTCTGTGTTCATGGTGACCAGGATTGAGAGCAGCTCGGCGCATGCGATGCCGCCCAGCACCCGGCCCGTCACCTCGGCGCCGGAGCCGGCACTCACCAACATCAGCCAAAAAAGCGCCAGGCCGGCCGCGATCAGACGCGCCGCGATCAGCACTGCCGTGCCCAAACTGCCCGTGCCTAAGTTGCCCATGCCCAAGCTGCCCGTTCCCGGCGCGCCGGTCTGCGCGGCGTCTGCCGATGCATCCGAGGGCGGCGCCGATGGGCGCGGTGCGGGCTCGGGGGCCGGCGTTTGGACCGGTATCGGCGGGGGCGTCTGGGCGGGCAGAAGCGGCTTCCTTGATGCGACGGTGCGCGCCCCATAGCACGATCAACCAGAAGTTGACAAAACGCGAATGCGCAGGCAGAGCGGTTGAGGGAAACGGGCGTGGGTCAGATCGGAGGCGTCGATCATGGCGAACCGACCTAGCTGTCCGGCCCCTCCGCGCCGCGTGACCTTGCAGACCGACATTGCCATGCGTCTTGGGCCGCGGATGGGCCCGTGATGCCAATGCCTGTGCCCGGTGCGCCAACCACCCGACCGGCCAAGCCGGGACCCGGGCTCATTGGAATCGGTGCACAGAAATGCGCATCCTCCTGGGTGCATGCCGCCCTAGGCGGGCATCCGGCGATCGGCGTCTCCTCGCCCAAAGAGATCGACTTCTTCAGCTATTACTTCGACCGCGGGCGGGCCTGGTATGAGGCGCATTTCGCGCAGCTTGCGGGCTATGCGCTGCGCGCCGAGGTCTCGCCCTCCTATTTTCACGATCCGCGCAGCCCGTCCCGGCTGGCCGACTGGGATCCCGAAATCCGGGTGGTTGCGGTGCTGCGCGACCCGGTCGAACGGGCCTATTCCAACCATCTGCACGAGGTGATCAAGGGTCATGTCCGGCCCTGCACATTCGAGGACGGGCTGGCCAACAATCCCGCCTATCTCGAACAGGGGCGCTATGCCGAGCATCTCGCGCGCTGGTACGCCGCCCTGCCGCGCGAACAGATCCTGGTGCTCATCGCCGAGGACATTGCCGCGGCACCGGACGCGGCTGCGGCCAGGCTTTACCGGTTTTGCGGTGTCGATCCGGCTCTGCGCCCCTTGGTGCTGAGCGAGCGGCGCAATGAGAGCGACCGGGCCCGCCTGCCGATCTTGCGCAGCGTTCTGCGCGCCCAGGGCACAGCGCTCCGGCGCCTGGGGCTGGAAAGCACACTGATCCGCATCAAGCGCCTGCCGGGGGTCGCGGGGATGCTGCGGGCCAATTCCATCGATCTGCGCGGCGAGATCCCGCCGATGCGGGCTGAGACGCGGGCGCGACTGACCGAGCTTTTTGCGCCGCAGATGGCGCCCCTGGCCCAGCTGATCGGGCGCGATGCTCTGCCTTGGGCCAGCTTTCGCGCCGCCCTCGCGCAGGCGGCGGAATAGACCCGGCATGCCGCGCCTCGCTGAACTGCACGACACCGGCGTTTCGGATGCGGGGCTGGCGGACCGGGCCGGGCCGGAGTTTCTGGTCATCGGGGCGATGAAGGCCGGCACGACGGCGCTTTACCACATGCTTGCCCAGCATCCCCAGATCGGCATGTCGCGGATGAAGGAGACCGATTTCTTCATTGCCGAGAAAAACCTGCCGCTGGGTCTGCGCTGGTACCTCGCGCAGTTTCCCGATGCGCCATGCCGCGGCGAGGTGTCGCCAAACTACACCAAGGACGACATTTTTCCCGGTGCGGCAGCCCGGGCGTCGATGGCGCTGCCGCGGGCGCGGATCCTGTTCCTGGCGCGCGATCCCGTGGCGCGGTTTGCAGCGCATTACCGGCATGCCTGGGCGACGGGCAACATGCAGGTGCCCCCCGATGCGCTGTTGGCCGCGCCGGAAGGGCAGCACATGCTGGAGACCAGCCGCTATTGGGCGCGTTTGGCGCCATGGCGCGCGGTTTATCCGGCCGAGGCGCTGCTGACGGTCTGTTTTGAAGCGCTGATCGCCGATCCGCAGGCGCAGATGCGGCGGATTTTCCAGCATCTGGGGCTTGACCCGGTGCCGGTGGCCCTGCCTGCCACGCGCAATGAGGCGGCCTCGGTGGCCCGTGTGCCGGCCTCGGTTCAGCGGCTCTGGCGCAGCCGCAGCGCGCGGCGGCTCGACGCGCTGGTCGGCCGGCAAATGCGCACCGCCGCGCGCAAGCTTTTGGCGCGGGGGCCGGCGCGGTCGGTGCCGG
>JBCDDO010000198.1:0-5831 GCA_039180245.1 Pseudomonadota bacterium
CCGCGAAAATCGATCCGCAGGCTGGCAAACCCGGCATCGGCAAGATGCCGGGCGGTGCGCTCCAGAACACCTTCGCCCGTGCCCTGCACTGGCGTCTCATCGCGCGTTCCGGTGAAGCCATGCAGCAGCAGCACCGCCGGGGCGGGCGGGCCGGCCGGCGTCGTCAGCGTGCCGATGACGGGCGTGCCTGCCTGATCGAGCCGCACCGTCACCTCGGCCCGGCCAGCCATTGCTGCGATCGGCGCCAGCACCGTCAGGGCCAGAACGGCGGCAAGACAGAGCGTCCGGCGCGCGCGGCGCATCGCCGTGCGGCCTCAGGCGCTGCTGCCGCCAACCGTCATCCCCTGGGCCACGCCGGTCCCGATCGGGCAGGTCACACCGGTGCCGCCGACGCCGCAATACCCGCCCGGGGTCTTGGCCAGATATTGCTGGTGATAATCCTCGGCATAGTAGAAGGGCGGCGCGGGCAGGATCTCAGTGGTCACCGCGCCGAACCCGGCCTCGGCGAGACGCGGCGCGAAGGCCTGCATCGAGGCCCTTGCCGCGGCCTCCTGGCCCGCGCCGCTGACATAGATGCCCGAGCGGTACTGCGTGCCGACATCATTGCCCTGCCGCATGCCTTGCGTCGGGTCATGCCCCTCCCAAAACACCTTCAGCAGCGCCTCAAAGGAAATCTCGGCGGGGTCATAGACCACCAGCACGACCTCATTATGGCCGGTGCGCCCTGTGCAAACCTCGCGGTAGGTCGGGTTCGGCGTGGGCCCGCCGGCATAGCCGACAGCCGTCACCCAAACCCCGGGCAGCGACCAGAACATCCGCTCGACCCCCCAAAAGCAGCCCATGCCGAACACCGCCTGCTCCATGCCCTCGGGAAAGGGCGGCTTGAGGGGGCGGTCGGTGAGAAAATGCCGCTCGGCGGTCGGGATCGGCGCGTCGCGACCTGGCAACGCCTCGGCGGCCGAGGGAACGCGCAGCTTGGCGGGTGATCGGAAGAACATGGCGGTCTCCTTTGATCCGGCGTGATCGTGCTCGGCGCTACTTGGCCGGTTGCAGGGCGCCGGCCGGCGCGTCCTGCTCGCTCAGCCCCTTTATATAGCGCCACCCAAGCAGTGCGGCCAGACCGCCGGCGATCGTGCCCGCCACCGCCTGACCATAAACCGCCCCCGGCGCTGCGAGCGCTGTGGCCATCAGCCAGCAGATCGGCGCCATCAGAATGCCGTCGCGCGCCCAGTTGCAGGCGGTGGCCCAAAGCGGGCGGCCCAGATTGTTGAAGGCCGAATTGGCCACAAACAGCGTTCCGGTGAAAACGAACGCGCCGGCCCCGACAAAGGTGAAGGCCTCGACCACCCGGGCGGCCTCGCCCGTCAGCCCGAACCCGTCCAAGACCAGCGGGGTCAGCGCGACCAGTGCGCCCCAGGTGGCCAGCGTGTAGATCGCACAGAAGATCAGCGCATCGATATAGGCGCGCGCCACCCGGTCCATCAGCTGCGCACCGTAGTTCTGCCCGATGATGCCGCCGATCGCGCCAGAGAGCGCAAAGATCCCGCCGAAGGCCAGGATCATCAGCCGTGAGACGACCGACCAGCCGGCCACCGCAGCATCTCCAAACCCCGCGATGATCGCTGTGACGATGAAATTGCCCATCGGGGTGGACATCTGGGTGGCCATGGCCGGCAGGGCGATCCGAAAGAACGGACGGGCCAGAGCGCGGATCTGGGCCAGGCTTGCCGGGCCAGCCAGGTCATGCACGCGGATCACCCAGTAAAGCGCCAGAACCGTCATCGCCACGCGCGACACGATCAGCCCCACCGCCGCCCCATCGACACCAAGACCAAGGCCGATGGGCAGCACAAGCGCGCCGCGGCCCAAAACGATCTCGTCAAGGATCAGCAGCGGATCGACGATCAGCGCCACGATCCCGGCCGTCAAGGTCACCGCCATCGACCGCCAGGCATCGCCGATGGCGCGCAGCCCCGAGGCCGCGACCATGCCCGCCGCCATCAGCGGCAGCGAGGGCAGGGCGATGAGCAGAAACCGGCTGGCCACCTCCAGCGCCTGGCCGCGCGCGCCCAGCATCCACAGGATCGGCTCGCGCAGCGCAACCACGACCAAAGCAATGGCCAGTTGCAGCGCGATGATGATGATTGTCGCCGCGGTAAACGTGCTGCGGGCCGATGCGCGGTCCCGCGCGCCGATCGCCCGGCTGACCAATGCGACGGTCGCGATCATCAGGCCGATGGCCGAGGAGATGGTGAAGAACTGGATCGTCCAAGCAAAGCCGATTGCGGCCACCAAAAGCTCATTGCCCAGCTGACCCACCCAAAAAAGCGCTACGAAATCAACCAGGAACGCAAAGGTCAGCCCAAGCGATCCGGTCAGCGTCATCACCACCACATGCCGCATGGTCGAGCCGTGGGTGAAGCGCGCGCTCTCGATATCGGCCTTGGCGGCATCGGTCTTGGCGGCATCTGCGCCGTCGGTCTGCGCCATGCGGCTCCCCTTCAAGATCGCACCTTCGCTCACCCATGATGCGGGGCGGTTCTGCACGCTGGCGTCCACACTGTCGAGACGCCCTGTGCGCACGCGTCGCGTGCCACCATCTTCCGCCGGCAGCCCCGGGCACCGGCCCGGCCTCGGGCGCCGGCCAGCCGCCGGGTCGCTATTCGGCCGGCTGCACCCGGCGCCGCTTTGCGCCGAGCACCGTTTCGTTGCCCTGATCGGGATGTCGGGGGATCAATGTGGCGAGCCCCAGCGACACAAGCGACATCGCTGCGGCCGCGGCAAAGACCAGATCCGGCGCAAACAGCCACAAAAGACCCAAGGGTGCCGGCAGAGCGACCGCGGCGATATGGTTGATGGTGAAGGCCACCGCCGCCGACGGGGCGATTTCGGATGGGGCGGCGATCTTCTGGAAATAGGTCTTGATCGCGAAGGCCATCGCAAAAAGCAGGTGGTCGACGACATAGAGCGCGCAGGCAACCCATAGCGGCCAGTCATACCAGTAGAGCCCGGCATAAAGCACGAACACACCAAACAGCCCGACATACTCGAAGATCAGCGCCTTGCGCTCGCCAAACCGGCCGATCAACCGGCCGACCAAAGGCGCAAACAGCATATTGGCGATGTAGTTGACCAAAAACAGCGCCGTGATTTCATGGATCTGCATGCCGAACTTCTCGACCATCATGAAGGCCGCGAAGACCACGAAGATCTGGCGCCGCGCGCCGCTCATGAATTGCAGCGCGTAGTAAAGCCAATAGCGTTGCCGCAAGATCAGCCGCGCGGTCTGCGGATGCGGCGCGGCAAAGCGGGGATAGGCGATCAGGCAAAAGATCGCCGCGGCCATCGTCACGCCGCCCGACACCCAATAGGCCACCGAATAGGGCAGGTCCCAAAACTGCCAAGCCAGCACGATGGCGCTGTAGGCAACCAGCGATCCGGCGGAGCCTGCGGCCAGGATCCAGCCCAGCAGCTGCGGCGCGCGCTGGCGGTCCAGCCATTGCAGCTGCAAGGACTGGTTGACCGTCTCGTAATAGTGAAACCCGACCGAGCCGATGAAGGTGGTGATCAACAGCCCCGCAAAGGAGGGAAACTCGGCCGTCACGGCCGTGCCCGCCCCAAGCAGCACCAGCGACAACAGTGCCAGCCGCTGTTCGTGGATCAGCGCGATCACCGCGATGACCCCGACCGCCAAAAAGCCCGGGATCTCGCGCACCGTTTGCAGAACGCCGATCCTCCAGCCATCGAAATCGGCCACCTCGATGACGAAATTGTTGAGCAGCGCCGCCCAGGTGGCAAAGGCAAAGGGCATTGCCGCAGCCATAACGATCAACAAGGTCAAGGGGCGGCGCCAGACCGGCAAAGCGCTGGCGTCGGTCAGGGGCATGGTGGCGGGCATGCCGCGGGCTTAGCGCGAATCGCCCGGGTTGGACAGCGTAAATCGTCGAAGCGCGAGGCCGGTCGCCGCCTTTCACCTCCGCCAAAATCAAGCCTTTTCTTTTACTCTCCAGGCCCCCCTGGGGGGCGACGATCAGCGGATGGGTGCGCGGACGGGCCTCTGCCAAGCCCGGCTGGGTGCGCGGTTTTGCCAGCCTTGGACAGCGGATGCGATGCGTGAAGCACCTGCAAATACACCGTTCCGGTTCTAACCTGGGTAGAGGTATGGATGCACCACACGTCTAAGTAGAAATATGACGGAGTTTGTAATGAAAACTTGGCTGACTGCGACGATTCAAGCCTGTTAAAGCTTGGTCAACCCGGATTAACCAAGTGACCGGGCGGTGCGGTGCTGAACGGCCCGAGACCATTGTGTGGAATAAAGTAAAACAGCCTGACAGGAGCTGAAGATGACCAACTTTCTGAACGCATTCTATAATGTTGACAATGAGACCGACGGCATTGGCGGCGCGACGGAGCTGAACGAAGCGCGTGCTTCGCTTGGGGTGAACACCAGCGGCGGCAGCTATGTCTATGTGGCCGGTGAAGGCGATTCCGGCATCCAGATCTTCGAGATCGATGGCGACGGCCAGCTGACCCAGGCCGGCAGCCTGATCGACGATGGTGCCACGGACATCACCTTTCCCACCGATCTCGATCATTTTCAGATCGGCAGTGACGATTACGTGCTGATCAAAGGATACTACTCCCTGACCACGGCGCTGATCGACCCCGACACCGGCGCGCTGACCGTTGTCGACACCGAAACCGACGATGCCGCGACCCAGCTTCAGGGCTATTCGCATGCCGCGATGTACGAGGCGGGCGGCGATCTTTTCGCGCTGGTGACCTCAGACATCGAAGATGCGATCAGCGTCTTTGAGATCGACAATGCCGGCCTTTTCATCCCGGTGCAGGAGATCGACGATCTCGAGAATGTGCTCTACACGCTTAACGGCGTGGACAATGCCGTCATCGTGGAAACGGGCGGCAACACCTTTGCCGTCACGGGCGCGCAGAACGACAACGGGCTGAGCGTCTGGGAGGCCGCGAATGACGGCACCCTCACCAATGTCGACAACGTCTTCGACGGTGGTCTGCTCGAGCTTGACGGTGTCCGCGGCCTCGGTTCGGCCGAAATCGACGGCACCATGTATGTTTATGCCGCGGGTCGTGACGACAACGGCATCAGCGTCTTTTCGATGAACGGCAATGGCATTCTGACCAATGTGCAGAACTACAACCTTGGCACTGGCAGCGGGGTGCTCGACGGCCCCGGCTATTTCTCGATCCGTGAATATGAAGGCGCCGAGATCATGGTCGTCCCGGCGCAGGATGACGATACCCTGGTGGCCTACTCGCTGAACGCTGGTGGCGAACTGGTCGAGATCGGCCGCCTCGTCGATGCCGGGACGCTTGAGCTCGACGGCGCATTCTACACCAGCTTCATCAATGTCGACGGCACCGACTTCCTGCTTTCCACCGGCATCAACGATGACGGCATCAGCGTTTTCGAGGTCGGCGGCGACGATGATGTCGTGGGCGGCACCGATGAGGCCGATTTCGTCTTCGGCTTTGGCGGCGAGGATGTGCTGGCCGGCCAGGACGGCAATGACAGCCTCTTTGGCGGCGACGGGGTCGATGTGCTCACCGGCGGGCGCAACCGGGACCTGCTTCACGGCGGCAAGGATGGCGATTTCCTCATCGGCGGGCTGGGCGACGACACCGCCTCCTATCGCGGCTCGAGCCAGGCCGTCGAGATCAACCTCGCCACTGGCCTGGCCACGGGGGGCGACGCGACCGGCGACACGCTGCTTGAGATCGAAAACCTCACCGGCTCGGACAAGAACGACATCCTGACCGGCGATGCGGGCAAGAACAACCTCGTGGGCGAG
>JBCDDO010000199.1:0-5822 GCA_039180245.1 Pseudomonadota bacterium
ATGAAGGCGACCCGGCGCACTGGCGCAGGCTCTGGACAGAGATCGGCGGGCTTGACGCGGCGGCGCTGTGCGACTGGCTCAATTTCCGGGTGCAGGGCGAGCATGACGACCGCTCGATCGTCATTCTCTCGCCGCCCGCCCCGCTACTTGGGGCCACCCCGCCATCGGAGGGCGCGCAATGATCCGCCAGAAAACCGATCGCGGCGAGGCGGTGGAGTTCCAGCCCGAACCGGTCGCCAGCGGCACGATGAAAGATGTCCATCGCACGGCCAGCGGCGCAGACGTGGTGGCGGTGTTTCGTGAGCCGTTGGGCGAGGCCGGCCGCGCGCGCATCGAGGCGCTGATCGACATGCACCGCCCGCGCATCCTAGAGGGTGCTGGCGGTGCCGAGCTCGCCGAGCTTTATCGCTGGCCGCGCGACACGCTCACCTGGAACGGCCGGTTTGCCATCCTCGTGCCGGCCTTTCAGGCCCAGTTCCTGTTCGGCACAGGCTCGGTCAACAATGATATGCTGGGCATTAGGGGCCGCGAGAAGGAAGGCAAATGGTTTGCCTCGGCCCATCACCGACAGAGCTTTCTGGACCCCTCCGAGCGCGGCACCTGGGTCGACTATCTGCGCATCTCAATCTCCATTGCGCGGGCGGTGCGGCGGCTGCATGCGGCCGGCGTCGCCCATTCCGATCTGAGCTACAAGAACGTGCTGGTCGACCCGATCTCGGGCACGGCCTGCATCATTGACATTGACGGGCTGGTGGTGC
The DNA here is from genome assembly GCA_039180245.1 of Pseudomonadota bacterium. GTDB lineage: Bacteria > Pseudomonadota > Alphaproteobacteria > Rhodobacterales > Rhodobacteraceae > J013. The sequence goes on from JBCDDO010000199.1 coordinate 759, forward strand.
CCGGAAAATACCCGCCCGATGTGGTCGGCACGCCCGATTTCATCGCGCCCGAGGTGGTGGCGGGCCAGGATCTACCGGTGGGCGATCCGGCGCGGATCATGCCCTCGATCGACACCGACCGGCATGCGCTCGCGGTGCTCATCTACATGTATCTTCTGGGCCGGCATCCCTTGCAGGGCGGCAAGATCCACGACCCCGAAGACACGGCGCGCGATGAGATGCTGGCCATGGGGCCGCGGGCGCTTTGGATCGAGCATCCCGAGGATGCGTCGAACCGGGTCGATCTGACCGATGTGCGCAAGACCGCCATGCCATGGGCCGATACCGGGCGGTTGCCGCACACGATCTGCGGGCCGCTGTTGGCGCCGCTGTTCCGGCGCGCCTTTGTCGACGGGCTGCATGACCCGGCGCGCCGGCCGACCGCCGATGAATGGGAGCGGGCGCTGATCCTGACCACCGATCTTTTGCTGCCGACCGGGAACCCAAGCTGCGAGATGGGCAGCTATGTCTATGACGGCAGCGCCCATCCGCGCTGTCCGCTCTGCGCCACCCCGCCCGATGGGCCGTTCCCGCTGCTCAACCTCTATTCATCGCGCGGCGAGGGCTCGTTCCGGCCCGACGGGCATCGCGTGGTCATTCATGAAGAGGCAGGCCTCTACCGCTGGCATGAAAGCCGGTTTGTGATGCCCACTGAGCGGCTGAGCCCGGAGGAGTTCGACCGTCTGGCCCGGGTCGAGCGTCGGGGCGCCGCGTGGTGGCTGGTCAATGAGCGGTTGCCCGATCTGCGCGATCTTGCCAGCGGCGAGACGATTGCCCTGGGCGGCCGGCTGGAACTGCGCGACGGCGCCCAGATCCTGCTGTCGACCCGCGATGGCGGGCGGATCGCCCAGGTGCAGATGGCCAACCGGCCCGAAAGCTGACGCCCGGCCAGACGGCCGCCCAAGCTCGAACGCTCAGTCGATTGCGGCAAAACTGTCGGCCCGGGCCCGGTTCCAGCGTTTGAGATAGCCGCGGGGATCCTCCTCGCCGCGGATCAGGAACCCATCTGGCAACCAGGGGAACGCCTCGTCGCCGGCCTCGGTCGATCCCGAATGCGTGCGCACCATGAAATGCCGGGGCTGCAACTCGCCCGGATGCGAGAGCCCTGCCGCGCCCACCAGCTCGGCCAGCGCCTTCAGCGTGTTGCGGTGAAACCGCTCGACCCGCTGGCTTTTGTCGCCGACATCGATCGCACGCTGGCGCAGGGTGTCCTGCGTGGCCACCCCGACCGGGCAGGCATTGGTGTGGCAGGCCTGGGCCTGGATGCAGCCGACAGCGAACATGAAGCCGCGGGCCGAATTCGCCCAATCAGCGCCCAGGGCCGAGGCGCGGGCGATGTCAAAGGCGGTGATCAGCTTGCCGGCCGCGCCGATGCGGATCAGCCCGCGCAGCCCCGCGCCGCGCAGGGTGTTGTGCACAAAGCTCAGCCCGTCAAAGAGCGGCATGCCGATATGGTTGGCAAATTCCAGCGGTGCCGCCCCGGTTCCGCCTTCCTTTCCATCGACCACGATGAAGTCTGGCTGGATCTCTGTCTCCAGCATCGCCTTGACAATGCACATAAACTCGCGCCGATGACCGATGCAGAGCTTGAAGCCCACCGGTTTGCCGCCCGACAGCTCGCGCAGTCGCGCAATAAAGGCCATTAACTCCAGCGGCGTGGAAAAGGCCGAATGCGCGGCGGGCGAGATGCAGTCGCGGCCCATCGGCACGCCGCGCGCCTCGGCAATCTCGGGGCTGATCTTGGAGGCTGGCAGCATGCCGCCATGGCCCGGCTTTGCCCCTTGGCTGAGCTTGATTTCGACCATCTTGACCTGGTCGTTCGCCGCCTGGGCGGCAAACCGGTCGGGATCGAACCGGCCGTCTTCGGTGCGGCAGCCGAAATAGCCCGACCCGATCTCATAGATCAGATCACCGCCGCCTTCGCGGTGGTATCGGCTGATGCCGCCTTCACCGGTGTCATGGGCAAACCCGCCGGCCTTGGCCCCTTTGTTGAGGGCCGAAATGGCATTGGCCGACAGCGCCCCGAAGCTCATCGCCGAGATGTTGTAGACCGAGGCCGTGTAGGGCTGGGTGCAATCGGCGCCGCCGATCTTGACCCGGAAATCCCAATCCTCCAGATGCCGCGGCTGCATGGAATGGTTCAGCCAGGCATAGCCTTCCTGATAGACCTCCTGCTTGGTGCCGAAGGGCCGCTTGTCCTCCTGGCCTTTGGCGCGCTGATAGACAATCGAGCGCTGCTCGCGGCTGAACGGCTCTTCATCCTGATCGTTCTCCAGAAGGTATTGGCGGATCTCGGGGCGTATGCCTTCAAAGACGAACCGCATATGCCCGAGCACCGGATAGTTTCGCAGGATCGCGTGGCGGGTTTGCGTGACGTCATAGAGGCCAAGCAGGGACAGGGCCGTAAAGGCAAGAAAGGGCAGGAGGAACCACAGGCTCCACGCGCTGAGACCCAGCGAGACGAGCGCAAGCCCGATGATACCCGCAAAAAAATAGTAGCGTTGATTGCTTAGGATCGCCTGCATCGCCTCCCTCCGATGTTGGTCGGCGTTGAGACTGGCGGGATTGCCGGCGCCACTCAAGCGACGAGATCGTGACGAGGCTGCCCTGGATGCGGGCCGGGATGCGGCCCCGGATGCTGGCGTGCATGCGGGTCGGTCAATGGTGTGAGAAAAGCGGCCCGTGCCCGTCGAACTGATCGGTGATGCCCATCGCCCGCAACGCGTGCCAATAAGTGGCCGCATTGATCGAGATCACCGGCTTGCCAAGTCGAACGGCCAGTTCATGCGACAGCCGGCACATTGACAGATTCGTGCCGACCTGGACGAAGGCGTCGATGCTGTCATCGTCCATCTCCAGAACATGCGCGCGCAACGCATCCTCCTGGACCTGGGCAATTGCGACAGGCGAGGCGCATTTGAGCCCACGGAACTTGACCACCTCAAAGCCGCAATCGGTGAAAAAGCGGGTGACGTTGCGGTCCGAGATCGGGAAATAGGGGGAGATCACGGCGATGCGCTTGGCGCCGGAAAGGTTCAGTGCCGCCTCGCAGGCAAACGAGCCGGCCGAGACCCGCACCCCGCAATGCTCCGACAGCTCCTGCATGCGCCGCTCCGACGCCGCGCGCCCATCCCAGAACATCAGCGCCGACATGCCCATGATCAGATAGTCGGGCTCACAGGTCATGCAGCGGTCAACTGCGTCGTAAAGCGTGCGGCCAATCGCATCGACCAGCGCCACGAAGCTTTCGTCATCGGTGACCTTCATGTTGGGCACAAAGATGCGTCCGTAATGATTGGTCACGCCCGGCACGCGCAGATCGTCCATATCGGGCTGCACGATGGTGTTGGTCGACGGTGCGACGACCGCAAATTTGCACCGCCAACCGAGCGCATCCTGTGGCATGCCGAACTCCCCTTTTTGCGGGGAGAAATGGTGGTTGGCACCGCATTGTCAAGAATTTGTCCGGACATATTTTCGCGACCGCCTTGACCGCCCCGCCGCTCGCGTCATTTCGTCAAAGATCTGACATACGAGGTCTCTCATGCCCGATCCTGCTCTGCGCGCGGCGCTCGCCGAAGGCGACCTGATTCTCGCACCCGGCGTGTTCGACATGATCTCCGCAAAGATCGCCGACCGGATGGGCTTTCAGGCGCTCTATGTCACCGGGTTCGGCCTTGCCGCGTCGCATCTGGGCCTGCCCGATGCCGGTTTGGCCAGCTATGGCGAGGTTGTCGACCGCATTGCCCGCATCGCCGACGGCACGGTCACGCCGATCATCGCCGATGGCGATACCGGCTTCGGCGGGCTGCTCAATGTGCGGCACAGCGTGCGCGGCTATGAGGCGGCCGGTGCCTCGGCCATTCAGATCGAGGATCAGGAGTTTCCCAAGAAATGCGGCCACACCGAAGGGCGCCGGGTGATCCCGGCCGAGGATATGGCCCGCAAGATCGCCGTCGCGCTGGAGGCGCGGCGGTCCGAGGATTTCCTGATCATCGCGCGCACCGATGCGCGCACCACGCTGGGTCTTGACGAGGCACTGCGCCGTGCGGCGCTTTATGCCGCGACGGGCGCCGATCTGATCTTTGTGGAAAGCCCCGAAAGCGAAGCCGAGCTTGCCGCCATCGCCCAGGCCATCGATGCGCCGCTGGTTGCCAATATGGCCACCGGCGGCAAGACCCCTATCCTGCCGGCCGATCGTCTGGCCCAGATGGGGTATGCCCTGGCCATTCACCCCGCGGTCGGGTTTTTGGGCATGGGGGCAGCGCTCAGCCGGGCCTATGCAGAGCTGCGCGATGAAGGCCATGCGACGCGCGCGCCGATGCATGATTTCGATGATTTCTGCCGATTGATGGGATTTGAGGAGGTTTGGGAGTTCGAGCGCCGCTGGGTGGAGCCGGGTGGGCGCGCCAGCATCGCGTCGGAAGGTGACCGTTCGGAGGGTGACCATGGAGTATGACTTTACCCCTTTGCCGCAGCGCCCGAAGCTGCGCTGGCCCGAGGGCAAGCGGCTCGCGGTCATTCTGACCACCAACCTGGAATACTGGGATCCGGTCAAGGACACGGATCGCGTGGTCTATCCCGGCGGACCGGGGATTGTCGGCGGAACCCTGGCCGGCCGCGTCTATGACAACCCAAACTGGACCTGGCGCGAATACGGCCAGCGGGTCGGGGTGTGGCGGATGTTCGAGGCCTTTGCGGCGGCAGGCGTGCCGACCTCCTGCACGATGAATGCCAAAATGGGGATCGAACGGCGGGCTGTGATCGATCATGCCGTTGCCGCAGGCTATGAGCGCTATCAGGTTACTGTGCTAGAGGCAGAATAGTTCGGCTGCTAACCTGTTATGATAGCCGCCCGTTCGATCAACGGAGTTCCCCATGGGTCGCGATCGCATCATTGAAACCTATATTCAGCGGCTGCGGGCTCAAGCAGCCCCCGTCACCGCTGACCGCATCAACGCCCTGGCCCAAGAAATCGGTCTAGAGCCCGAAGACATGGCCGCTATCAAACAATCGGCCCAGAAC
>JBCDDO010000200.1:0-5813 GCA_039180245.1 Pseudomonadota bacterium
AAACAGTTGTTGTATTCAAGTTTCTATGGTTGGGGCGGTTGCTGCCTGGCGCCGTGGCTTTGGAGGCTTTGGTTCCTCGGTTCAGCCGCGCGCGACCACGCCGGCCAAAGCGCGGCGCAGCACCGCAACGGTCCCTGGGGCCGGAACTGCATGATGCGCCATCGGCCGGCAGACCTCCATGGCCGCCAGGCCGACCCGCACGGTCAGCCCGCCATTGACCACGCCCTCGCCCACCCGGCGCGACAGGCGCGACAGGATGCCGCCGCCCAGGGCCGCGCCGATCATGTCATCGCCCATCGCCAGCGCGCCGGTCGTCACCAGATGCGCCGAAACCGCGCGCAGGAGCCGCCAGGAGCCGAGCCCGCCGGCCCGCCCCCCATAGACCGCCGCAATCCGCCGGATCATGCGCAGATTGGACACGAGTGCGGCGACGACATCGGCCAAAGCCAGCGGCACCAGGGCGGTGACCACAGCGACATGGCGCGCCGCCGCCTCGATCTCCTGCAATGCGGCGCTGTCGAGCGGCGCCATCAGCTTGCGCTCGAATTCATCGAGCAGGGCATCGCCGTCGAGCAGCTCGGCGCGCTGGGTGCGCAGGGCGTCGCGGGTCCAGGCAAGATCGCGCCGCTCCCCATAGAAGGCGAGCAGTGCGTCGGCGCAGGCCCGTGCGGTGTCGAGCCCGCCATCCTCGCGCGCAGCCCGGGCCTGGTTCTGCAACCGATCGATCCGGTGCAGGCGCGAGAGCGCGGCAAGCTCGCCGATCAGCACCGACAGCGCACCGATCAACAGGACCGTGCCGAGCGCCACGGCAATCCAGCCCAAGACCGCATTGCGCGCCAGGAGCCCCACCGCAAAATCCCACAGGATGACGCCGGCTGCGAGCGACACGAAGCCAGCCGCCGCCGCCCAAAAAATCCGGCCAAGAAAGCCTCTGCGACGTGCCGAGAAGGAAAGCGCGCGCGCCAGTGCCGACGGGTCGGGTTGCGGCGCGGCATCGCCGGGCTCGGGCACCGGCGGGGCGGTTTCGGGCGTGTGGTCCGCGGCGTCCAAGCCGTCACTGTCGAGCAGCAATGTGCGTCGCGCGGGTTTTTCCTGTGCTGCCTGATCCTGGGCGCGACCAGGTTGGGTGCTCGGATCTGTCCGGGGATTGGTCTGGGAACCCGCCGGCCTCTCGGCGGTCTGGCCCGGGTCGATGATCACCGGGCCGCGGCGCGGTTTGTCGCTCACAGCTTGTCTCCGATTAGAAACTCCAGCGCCCGATCGAGCCTGATATGCGGCGGGCCGGCCGCGCGACTGGCCAGACGCGGTGGCGCAAACCGCATCACGCCATAGGCGCCTGCGCGCCAGCCCTCCAGCCCGTCGCCGGCATCGCGCAGCACCTCGTCGGGCGCTTCGGGCAAATCGCCGGGATGCAGCGCCGCCTCGCGCCCGGTTTCCTGCAGCGTGCCGCGGACCATTCCAAGCGGCGCGCCGTCATGGGTGATCTCTTGCTCGACGGTTGCGCGCAGGCTCGCGATTGCCATCGCGGCGGTCTGGGCGCCGTGATACTTGGCGCGCTGCCGGGCCTCGGTCAACAGCGCCTGGGTGATGTCGGCCAGCCGGTCATGCTGGCCATGGTGCAAATGGTCGGCCTTGGTCGCACAGATCAAAATGCGGTCGACCTTGGTGCCCAGGATCGGTGCCAGCCAGCCGTTTCGTCCGGTTTTGAAACAGGTGAGGATCTCGGCCATCGCGGTTTTCAGATCGGCGATCGCGCGCGGCCCGCCATGCAGGGCATCGAGCACGTCGACCAGCACCACCTGCCGGTGCAGCCGCGCGAAATGATCGCGAAAGAAGGGCTGCACGACGCTGCGTTTATAGGCCTCGAAGCGCCGCTCAAAAGCGCGAAGGATCGAGCCCGACCGGGCCTGCGGCGCCGGGGGCAGCGGCGCGAAGGTGAGCGCGGGCGCGCCCTCCATATCACCCGGCATCAGGAACCGGCCGGGGGCGAGATCGGAGAGGCCCGCCTCCTTGCCCGCCCGCAGATACCCGCGAAACGCCTCGGCCAGGGCCTGGGCGGCCGGTTCATCCAGACGGGCGGCGGGATCGGTGCCGGTCATCTGCCTGAGCCAGGTTTCGGCAAGGCCCGCGCGCGCCGGGCTTTGGGCCGCACGCAGCGCCTCGGCGGACCAATCGGCATAGCTTTTGTCCAGAAGCGGCAGATCGAGCAGCCATTCGCCGGGATAGTCGACAATGTCGAGATGCACCACCCGCTCGCCTGCAAGGCCGAGGATCCAGTTTTCGGGGCGCAATCGCAGCGACAGACGCAGCTGGCTGATCGCCCGGGTCGAGGCCGGCCAGCGCGGCGGGTCGGCATGAAGCGCGTCGAGATGCCCTTCGATGTCAAAGCGCGGGATCGTGTCGTCGGGCTGGGGCTGCAGATAGACCTGTTGGATGCGGCCCGCGCTCTGCGCCGAAAGCTGTGCCATCCGCCCCCGTTCCAACAGATTGGCCACGAGCGAGGTGATGAAGACGGTCTTGCCGGCCCGGCTCAAGCCGGTCACGCCCAGCCGGATGACAGGCTCGAAAAGCTCGCCCACCCCCTCCTGCGCGTCCTCCACGGCGCGGCTTATCCCGCGCGAGACGTCCTGTGCCCAGTCTGCGATCGCCATGCCCCGCCTTGCCGGACCTGGGGTCCGTCCCCTGGCGGCGCCGGATCGGCACGCGCCACAATCTGCGTCAATATGGGACGGTCCGACCGAAATGGGGAGGGGGAAAGCCGGCCCTTGGCAGCGCCGCGCCGCTGCGCTAGTCGGCCCTATGCCCCGCTTTGCGCTGATTTTGGAGTATCACGGCCGGCCGTTCGCTGGATGGCAACGCCAGAAGGGGCCGGAGACCGTGCAATCGGCGCTTGAGGCCGCGCTGCGGCGCCTGCAACCCGATGCGCCGGGGGTCGCCGCGGCCGGGCGCACCGATGCCGGTGTGCACGCGACCTTTCAGGTGGCGCATTGCGACCTTGTCCGGGCATGGGATCCGTTCCGCCTGGCCGAGGCGCTCAACCACCATCTGAGGCCGCATCCCATTGCGGTGCTGCAGGCGGTGGCAGTGCCGCAGGAGTTTCATGCCCGCTTCAGCGCGGTGGCGCGGCAGTACCGCTACCGGATCGTGGAGCGGCGCGCGCGTTTGACCCATGAGGCGGGGCTGGCCTGGCGCCTCGGACACATGCTAGATCTGAGGGCGATGCAAGCGGCGGCGCCGGCCCTGGTCGGGCGGCATGATTTCACCACCTTCCGCTCCAGCATGTGCCAGGCCGACAGCCCGGTGCGAACCCTGGATTGTCTGGAGATCTCGGCCGCCGATCGGCCGTTCGGGCGCGAGATTGCCTTTCGTTTGAAGGCCCGGTCGTTTCTGCACAATCAGGTGCGCAGCATTGTTGGGTCGCTGGAGCGGGTGGGCGCTGGGGCCTGGTCGCGCGAGCGCCTTGCGGAGGCTTTGGCGGCCCGCAGCCGGGCGGCCTGCGGCCCGGTGGCGCCGCCCGATGGGCTGACCCTAACCGGGGTGGTCTATCCCGACGAATTCGGCCTGCCACCGCCCTTTAACGATGCCGCAGCCCTTTAACGATGCAGGAGTGCGGTGACCTCGGGCCAGGCATCGGGATCGGCCACCGCCTTGTCCCGGCACCAGGGGTTGCAGAACCCAAAAATACTCCCGTCGATCTCAGCCAGGCTCGCGGCATCGACCCGACGGCCCGAGAAGGGACAGGCCTCATTCTCCGGCGCGGCGCCGGTCACGGGCTTTGCCGGGCGCGGCGCTGGGCCGGGCCAAGGCGTCGGCGCCTCGAACTCATAGCGGTCTTGAATCACCGCATCGGCCAGACCCATCGCCCGCCAGCGGCGAAAGGGCGGGTGGGCAAGATGGCGCGCGACATAGGCCTGGGCCTGGGCGCCGACGGGCAGCGCAAAGCCTGCAATGCGTGCCGCCACCGGCGCAAAGAACGCATCGGCAATGGAATAGGCGCCAAAGAGCCATCCCTGATCCGGATCTGGCCCGGGCGCGGAACCCAACGCAAATGCCCAGTTCCACAGCGCTTCGATCCGCGCCAGATCCGCCCGCACCGCATCCGAAAGGGCGCGGCCCTCGAACCGATGCCGCAGGTTCATCGGGCAGTCGCGGCGCAGCGGCTGAAACCCTGCATGCATTTCGGCCACCAGAGATCGTGCCGCGGCGCGCATGGCCGGATCGGTGGGCCACATATCCGGCCAGCGCTCGGCCAGGGTTTCGGCGATGGCGACGCTGTCCCAGACCGGCGCGCCCCCGATACGTGCCGCCGGGACGGTCGTCGCAACGCCCAGATCATCGAGCGCAGGCGAAAACTCTGGAGTGAACAGCGGCGCGAGCCGGACCGGCACGGTTCTGCCAAAGGCGGCCCAGAGCAGCCAGCCCCGCAGCGACCAGCTTGAATAGATCCGGTCGCCGATGACCAGCAGATCTGCCGGGTCAGATGGAGGTGCGGTCATCGTTCAGGTCCTTTGCCGAGGGGCGACCGTGGCCGTGATAGGGCGGCTTAACGCTACGGCAAAGAAATTTCAGAATCCATCAGCCGGATGGTGATCCGCTTGGCGGGACTTGGCGTAACCTCTCTCAAAGGCGCGGATGCCGCCCGAGTTGGAATGGACCGGGTTCTCGCACAGCAGGTCAGGAGAGTCGCGCCATGGCGTTCGACAGCATAGCCGAAGCCCCGTCCACCGTTGCGCGCAAGGCCATGTCGGCCGAGCTGCTGGATGCGGAGACCGAGTTGGAACTGGCACGTCGCTGGCGTGATGAAGGCGACGAGGCCGCGCTGCACCGTCTCGTTCAGGCGTATATGCGGCTCGCCGTGGCTATGGCCGCCAAATACCGCCGCTATGGCGCGTCGATGTCCGATCTGACGCAGGAAGCCGCGGTTGGGCTGATGAAGGCCGCGTCGAAATTCGACCCCGATCGCGGGGTGCGCTTCTCAACCTATGCCGTCTGGTGGATCAAAGCCTCGATCCAGGATTTCGTGATGCGCAACTGGTCCTTGGTGCGCACCGGATCGACCGCATCCCAAAAGGCGCTGTTTTTCAATCTTCGCCGGGTGCGTGCCAAGCTCGAGCGGACCCATGGCGCCGCCTGCGATGGTTATGACGCGCTGCAGCTCCGCGAGAGCATTGCCACCGAAGTGGGCGTGCCGCTGCGCGATGTGGAGATGATGGAGGCACGGCTCTCGGGCTCGGACTTCTCGCTCAATGCGCTTCAGGCCGGCGAAGATGGTCGCGAATGGGTGGAAACCCTCGAGGATGACGCGCCGCAGGCCGATGAGATTGTCGCCCAGCGCGAGGATCTGGGCCGGCTGCGCAGCTGGCTGGGCGATGCCATGCGCGCGCTCACTGATCGCGAGCGGCTGATTATCGCGGCCCGCAAGCTTGCCGGCGAGCCGCGCACGCTGGAATCCCTGGGCGATGAGCTTGGGTTGAGCAAGGAGCGGGTGCGCCAGCTTGAGGTGCAGGCGCTGCGCAAATTGCGGCGCGCGCTGGAAACGCGGGTCGGTCCGGCGGCCGCCCTGATGGCGCGGATCTGAGCACGGTTCCTCCGCAACTGCCAAGCGACCCGGTCCGGCACAGGGCCGACGGCCTTTCTTTTGCGGCCAAGATACCTGCGTTGATGGCCTCCGCACCCTTGGCGGCACCGGCCCTACCGCCGGCAATGAGCCTTGTATCCAAACATCCCAGCGCCCCAGACGCGGATCAGCACAGCCTGCGACTGCTGAACGCGAAGGCTCGATAGGGCCGGACCGCGCAGAGCCCAGTCTTGCG
>JBCDDO010000201.1:0-5805 GCA_039180245.1 Pseudomonadota bacterium
CCGCCGATCCGCTGCGCCAGCGGCTGCGTGAAATCCTAAGCGGGGATGCGGCATGAGCGTGACGCCCGAGGCCGCAGCGGTCACCGCCGAGACCCCGGCCGCCCCCCCCATCGCCCGCAAGAAAGCCGCAAGCGACAGCGCCGCGGCCGCAAACTCCGCAGCCGCAAAGCAGTCTGGCCCAAAATCCACTGCCGCCGCGCCCAGGGGCCGGCGCGCCCTGCCGCGCGCGCTTGCGCTGGTGGCGCTGTGTTTTGTGGCCTCGATCCTCTTGCGCGTGGGCGAGCGCGGCACCGCCATTGCCCAGGACGCGCCCAGCCCCGGCCTGCCCCCGGTGCCCGCCGCGCTCGACACGCCGGCCGCGCAAACCCCGCCGGCCAGCGCGCTTTACCCGCAGCCCGGCTGCGTGCCGCCGGAAGGAACCGCGGCCCTTCTCACCGCGATTCGCGACCGCGAAGCGCAGCTCGATGCCCGCACGCGCCAGCTCGATGAGCGCGAGCAGGTGCTGACCGTGGCACAGGTCAAGATCGAGGAGCAGATCGCGGCGCTGACCGATGCCGAACGGCGGTTGAGCGAAACGCTCGCTTTGGCCGACAAGGCCGCCGAGCAGGACATCGCCCGGCTGGTTGCGGTCTATGAAGCGATGAAACCGGCCGCGGCCGCACAGATCTTTGCGACCATGGATGTGGCCTTTGCGGCCGGGTTTCTGGCCCGCATGAAGCCCGAAACCGCCGGCGCCATTCTCACCGGCATTCCGGCCGAACAGGCCTATGCGATCTCCGCGCAGCTTGCCGGCCGCAATCTCGACGTGCCGACCGAATAGCCCAAGGCCTGCCGCGGCCCAGCAATGCGCGCGGGGCAGCGAAATCTTAACCCCGGCCGGGCTATCGCTGTGGGGCGCATCGCGCTGCATGGCCATCCTGGGATCCCGGCCCCCCGGACCCTGGCGGGAAACCGGCGTGCCCGGGCAGGCAGCGCGCGACGCAGCCGCGTCAAAGCACGCAGACGAGCCGGGCCGCCAGGGCCTGCTGCCAGGATGGAGCGAGAACATTGATCGGGATCATGGGCATCGCCATCACCTTCGTCATGGTGTTTGGCGGCTATCTCGCAGCCGGCGGCAAGATGGGCATCATCCTCGCGTCGCTGCCCTTCGAGATGATGATGATCGGCGGTGCGGCGATCGGCGCCTTTCTGCTGGCCAATGAGATGTCGGGGGTCAAACAGGCCGTGCGCGATGTCGGCAAGGTCTTTAAGGGCCCGCATTGGAAGGCCGAGGATTATCAGGATCTGCTCTGCCTGCTGTTTGCGCTGATCCGCGTGGCCCGCCAGAACCCGGTTGAGCTTGAAGGCCATATCGAGGGGCCTGAGGAGTCGAGCATCTTTCAGACCTATCCGCGGATCCTGGCCGATCACACCGCGGTCGAGCTGATCTGCGACACCTTTCGCAATGCCACGATGAATTACGACGATCCCAACCAGGTTGAAGAGGTGCTCGACAAGGCGCTGGAGATCGAAAAGCACCATGCGCTGCATTCAAGCCATGCCCTGCAGACCATGGCCGACGGTCTGCCGGCGCTGGGGATCGTCGCGGCGGTGCTGGGCGTGATCAAGACCATGGCCTCGATCGACCAGCCGCCCGAAGTGCTGGGCAAACTGATCGGCGGGGCGCTGGTGGGCACGTTTTTGGGCGTGTTTCTGGCCTATGGAATCGTCGGGCCCTTCGCCAATAAGGTCAAGGGCGTGGCCGAGACCGACCATCAGTTCTACGCGCTGATCCGCGAGGTTTTGGTGGCAAATCTGCACAATCACGCGCCCAATATCTGCATCGAGGTTGGCCGCCAGAACACCCCGCATGGCGTGCGGCCGAGCTTCAACGCGCTGGACGAGGCGCTGCGCAATCTCAAGAGCGCTGCATGATCGGATGCCTGCGTCTCTTGGCCGCCGCGGTGACCGCTGGTTTGGCCCTGGTGAGCTTGGCCGGGCCGGGGGCGGCGCAATCGGCGCTGTCGGTGCGCGCCGGCGATCAACCCGGGCTGAGCCGCCTGGTTCTCGATCTGCCGCCGGGCACGCAATGGCTGCTCGAGCAGGAGGCGCGGCAGGTGATTGTGCGGTTTCCCGCCGTTGCGCTCGACTTTGACACCGAGGCGGTGTTTCCAGGCCGCCAGGCGAGCCGGGTTTTGACCGCGCGCAGCCGGGCCGAGGCGACCGGTACCGTCATGCTGTTGACCCTGGCCTGCGATTGCAGCGCCGAGGCGTTTACGCTGGGGCCGCGCACCCTGGTCGTCGATTTGCGCGACCAGCCCCCCGCCGACCGGCTCGACCGGCAGGCCCCGCCGCCGCCGCGCCCGACCTCGCCGGCGACCGAACCGGGCCCGACGCCTGGCCCAATACCTGGTTCGACACCGGCGGCCGATCTGACGGCTGCGCCAACACCCGCAACCGCCGTCCGGCCCACCACCGCGCCGACCGACCCGAGCCCTGCAGCGCTCGAACCGGCCATCAGTGCCGCGATCCCGGCCACCACACCGCCGGTTCTGGGCACCGCGCCAAGCCTGGATCCCGGGCGCGCGCCAAACCCGGAAACAGCCCGCCCGGCATCTGAGATTGCGATCGCACCCCCCGGCCCGGCAGCGCCCGAGCCGCAGGCCCAGACGCTCGATCCCGACACCGCGGCCGAGATCGAAAAGGCGCGCACCGCGCTGTTGGCCCGCCTCGCCCAGGCCGCCGAGGAAGGGCTCGTCGATCTCCGCCCCCCCGACATCCCGCCGTCACCTGCACCCGTCGCCGAGGCCGCGACGCCAGAGGCCGCGCCGCCGCCGCCGCCACCCCCGCAGGGTCCCGGCATCGATGTGCGCACCTCGCGCGACAGCGAGCCCGACCGCAGCCTTGTGCCGCGTGACCCGCGCTGTGTGCCGGATGCGGCGCTGGCCCTTGCGGATTGGGCCTTGCCGGGCCAGCCGGCCGAGCAGATTGCCACGGCCCGGGCCGGTCTGATCGGCGAGTTCGATCGCGTCGATGCGCAGGCGCTGATCCGCCTTGCCCAGGTCTATATTCAGCTTGGTTTCGGCCGCGAGGCCGAAATGCTCCTGACGGTGTTTGCCAGCGAGCTGCGCGACACGTCGTTGCTGATCGATCTTGCGCGGGTGATCGAAAGCCGCGCGGTCCCCGAGGGCTCGGACCTGCTCCAGGTGCAGGGATGCCCGGGGCGGGCCGCGCTATGGACGTTTCTGGCCACGCTCGATCCGACGACCGATCAGCCGCCGAGCGATGCGACCCTGGCCGAGCCCGAAGAGATGCTGGCCGCCCTGGCCGAGCTGGGCGGGCCCGCACGGCGGCTTGTCGGCCCACGCCTGGCGCGGGGGTTTTTGGCCTTGGGCCGGCTCGATCTGGCCGAAGGCGCGCTGCTGCGTGTGATCGGCGCCCCGGGCGATCCGGGCGATGAATACCGGCTGGCCGAGGCCGCCTTTCTCGATGCGGAGGGCCGGCATGACAAGGCCGAGGCGATCTGGCGGGCGCTCATCGCCCATGACCGGCCCTATGCGGCACGGGCGATGATTGCGCTCAGCGAAAGCCGGCGCGCCCGCGGGCTCGATCCGCCGGACGGTCTGGCCGATGATCTCGCCGCGCGCGCCTTTGCAACCCGGCGCAGCCCGGATGGCGTGCGCCTGCGCCTGGCCGAGGTCGAAACCCGCGCCGCGGCCGGCGATCTGGCCATGGCGCTGGGATTGCTGCGGCGCGAGCTCTCCGACCGGCCCGAGCGGGAGGCCGAACTGCGCTCGGCGGCCGCCTGGACCATGGCGCGCGCGCGGCCCGACCGGACCGGCACGGCCAATTACGCCGCCGCGGTGCTTGCGTTTGAGGATCTCTTGGCGCGCGATGCCAGCGCCGATCCGGCGCGGCTGGTTCTGGCCGGCGAGATGACCGCCCTGGGCCTGCCCAATGCCGCGCTGCGGCTGCTCGCCCCGCCCCTGGCCCGCGATGTCACCGCAGCCCGGCTGACGGCGGCCCGGGCCGAGCTCGATCTGGCGACGCCCGCCGCGGCGCTGACCCGGCTGGAGGGTGTGGAGAGCCGCAACGCAGCGCTCTTGCGCGCCGAGGCGCATGCTCTGACCGGGGCCTACCCGGAAGCGCTCGCCGCCCTGCCCGCAGATGCCGCCCCCGAGCTTGCTGCCTTTTATGCCTTTGCGGCCGGCGATTGGGATCGGGTGGCCGGGCTCGACGATCCGGTCGGCGAAGTGCTCGCCGCCTATATGGCAGGCCTTGCCCCGGATGAGTTCGTCGCCCCGCCCGCAGAGCGCACGCCAGCGGCCGATCCCAACGCTTCGCCCGAAACCCAACCCCCCAGCCCCGCGACCGCCGAGGCGCCCGATCCAGCCCAAACCGAAGCGCTGGCCCAATTTCTTGAACCGCCGCGCCTGACCGAACCGATCTCGCTCGATCTGGCCCGCGAGGCGGTCGAGATGGCGCGCAACTCCCGCGAGCTGCTGCGCACCCGGATCAACGACCCCGATGGCTGAGCGCTCGATGCGCGCAACAAAAGAGGTCCAGAATGGACAATGCCGCCTATGTCGCGCTCACGCGCCAAACCGGTCTGCTCAAGGCGATGCAGGCTGCCGCCCACAATATCGCCAACATCTCCACGACCGGATATCGCGGCGAAGGGGTGATCTTCACCGAGGTGCTGGTCAATCATGACGGCCCGCCCGGCACCATCGCGATGAGCAGCGCGCGGGTGCGGCTGTCGGACATGCGCAATGCCGCGCTGACGCCGACCGGCGGCACGCTCGATCTTGGTCTCGACGGGCCCGGCTTCTTTACCATCGACACCCCGCAGGGCCTGCGGCTGACCCGCACCGGCGCCTTCACCCGCAGCCTGGCCGGCGAGATGGTCACGCTGGAGGGGCATCCGGTGCTCGATGATGGCGGCGCGCCGATTTTCCTGCCGCCCGATGCGGCGACGATCTCGATCTCGAGCGATGGCACCATCGATGCCGGCGGCCAGATCCTGGGGCGGGTCGGGGTGGTCGAGCTCACCGATCTGTCCCAGCTCACCCGCCAATCGGGCCTGCTTTTTGATGCCGGCGACGCGCCGCTCGAGCCTGCCGTGACCACCCGCGTTGTGCAGGGCAGTCTGGAGGGGTCGAATGTCGATGGCGTGCTGGAAATGGCCCGGATGATCGAGATCCACCGCGCCTATGAGCTCAACGCAACCTTCCTGGACCGAGAGGATCAGCGCATCCGCGCGGTGATCCGCACCCTCGGCCAGCCCGCCTGATCCCGCAGCTTCACCGGAAGGAGAGCCCATGCGCGCCCTCGTCATCGCCGCAAGCGGCATGCAGTCCCAACAGATGCGGGTGGAGGTGATCTCCAACAATCTCGCCAACATGTCCACGACCGCCTACAATGCCCGCCGGGCCGAGTTTGCCGATCTGCATTACCAGCAGATCGAGCGCGCCGGCACCGTGAATGCGCTGACCGGCGTGGTGCTGCCGGCCGGGGTGCAGCTCGGCCTCGGTGTGCGCCCGGCGGCGGTCTCGATGAATGTCCAGCAGGGCGCGGTGATCGCCACGGGCGGCGATCTCGACCTGGCGATCGAGGGCGAGGGCTATCTGGAGATCGAGCTGCCCTCGGGCCAGACCGCCTATACCCGCGACGGTGCGCTCAAGCGCGGGCCGGATGGGCAGATCGTGACCTCCGACGGGTTTCCGGTGATCCCCGACATCACCATCCCCGAAGATGCGCGCGACATCGCACTCACGGCCGAGGGCGAGGTCTATGCCAGCTTCGATGACGCGGTCGAGGCGCAGC
>JBCDDO010000202.1:0-5763 GCA_039180245.1 Pseudomonadota bacterium
CGCGCTCGGCATACTCGCTGGTCAGCTCGGCGCCCAATGCCAGATAGGGCACGGTGGCCATGGTCCAGCCCAGCGTCATCAGCGCCATGAAGCCGGCAAACCAGGCAAGGCCCGCCTCGTCGGGCGGGCGCATCAACGCCCAGGCAGCAAGCACGATCACCGGCACACCCAGGGCCAGCCAGCCGCTTCGGCCCAGACCCAAAACCTGGCGATCCGACAGCCAGCCCATCAGCGGGTCGGTGACCGCATCCAGCAACCGCACGGCAATCAGCACCGCGCCGATGGCGGCCAGATCGAGCCCGCGCTCGGCCGCCCAGAACGGGCCGAGATGCACATGTTGGGGCAAAAGAAGGGCCGCCAGGGGCAGGGCTGGCGCGGCATAGGCGGCCAGCGCCGAAAGCGGCACGCGGATCATCTATGTCATACGCGGGCAGCGCCGATCTGGATCTTGGCGCGCCATGCCCTTCTCAACCGACGGGCTTCAGACCGGTCGTGCCAGGGCGCGGATGGCCCAAACTGCCAACCCGCAGGCAGACGTGTTGCGCCGGATCAGTTCCAGATCATCTGCGCGTATTCGCCCATGGCACCCGCGATCAGCGCGCCGACAATTCCCGCCACGATCACCTGGACATCAGCGGCATAGCTTGCATAGATGAAGAACTGTTGGACCGTTGCCTCCAGCGCCTGCATCGGCTGGCCGCGATAGAGCCCGGCCATCATGCCATTATAGCTGTAGCGCATGGCCAGGATCGCGAACATCCAAAAACACGACAGCGCCAGGGTCGTCAGCGCCCAGCCCGCCGAGCGGCCGAACTCCGCGCCAAGCCGTCGGCCCAGCACGGACCAGCCGAAAAAGGCCCCAATCGCCCCGGCCAGGCCGAACATGCGCTCGCGCGTTGTGATCAGGCTGGGGTCGTGAAAGGCCGCAAGATAGACAGCGCCCAGCATGGCCAGGCCCATCAGCACCGCAGTCATCAGCCGAGCGCCGGTTGGCATCGGCTCTCCTCCCTTCTGCCCACGGCGCGCCGCAGGCCGGGGGTCAGTCCGGACGCCGAAGCGTAACCTGCGTCACATCCGTCGTTGCGGCGCGAAAACAGGCCGCACAACTGGTCAAATAGAACTCCCACATTCTGCGGAAGCGCTCGTCAAAGCCAAGCCCGCGCACATCTTCCCAGTGGTCGGTAAATGTTGTGTGCCACCGGCGCAACGTTTCCGAATAGCTTTGGCCGAATTCCAGACTGTTCACAAGCTCCAGCCCCGCGCCCCCGGCTTCGCGGCGCAGCGCTGTGGGGCTCGGCAGCATGCCGCCCGGGAAGATGTATTTCTGGATGAAATCGACACCGCGCCGATAGCGGCCGAAAAGCCGGTCGGCGATGGTGATCACCTGCAGCGTGGCATGCCCGCCCGGACGCAGGCAGGCGCGCAGCGTGTCGAAATAGACCGGCCAGTAGCGCTCGCCCACAGCCTCGAACATCTCGATCGAGGCGATGCCGTCATAGGTGCCGCGCTCGTCACGATAGTCGCGCATCACAATGTCGACCCGGTCGCTCAAACCGGCTTTGGCAATGCGGGCCCGGGCAAAATCATGCTGTTCGCGCGAGATGGTCAGGGCTGTCACCCGTGCGCCGCGCTGGGCCGCAGCATATTCGGCAAAGCCGCCCCAGCCGCAGCCGATCTCCAGCAGATGGTCGCCCGGCTTGACCCCGATGCCGTCGCAGATCGCGGCGTATTTGTTGAGCTGCGCGGCGGCCAAGCTTTCCTGCTGGCCCTGAAAAAGTGCCGAGGAATAGGTCATCGACGGGTCAAGCCAGAGCCCGTAGAAGGCATTGCCCAGATCGTAATGATGCGAGATGTTGCGCCGGGCCCCCGCCTTGGAATTGGCGCGCAGCCTGTGGCGCAGCCGCTCATAGGCGCGGATCAGTGCTGCGCCGGGCACCGTGCGGTTCACCACATCATTGTTGAGCAGGAAGACATCGAGCAGCGCCTGCAAATCGGGCGATGTCCACCAGCCGTCGAGATAGCCCTCGGAAAAGCCCATATCTCCGTCGCGCACAAGCCGCGCAAAGAAGCGATCGTCATGCACTTCGATCCGGGCATCGGGCCCGGGCTTGCTGCCCTCGGCCAAAAAGCACCGCCCGTCGGGCAGCACGACCTCCAGCCGTCCCACATCGATGCGCCTGAGCACCAACAGCGTTGTCTCAAACCAGCGCGGCAGCGCAGCACTGCCGGCCGCCTCCGTTTCCGTACCGTCCTTCATTCTGTCCCCGGATCCCCTGTCGTCTCGCATCTAGACATGATTGCCGCAACTCGCCAAGCCCGGCCAGCGCTGTTGCGGCGCTGCGTCATTCGCCCGCTCCTGCGGGCTTGCGAAACACGGCGTTCTCGCCCGGATGACCCAGGAACCGGACCCCTTTGACGAACAGCCGCAAGGCCTGCCAGTGAATCGCGCCGATCACCTTGAGATTGACGAGCGGGTGGCCCAGCAACAGCCCCAAGAGGGCTCGGTCGGAAAATGGCCGCGCGGTGGCGGTTTGGGTGGCGATGAGCGTGTCGCCCTCGGCCCCGCCCTGCCGGATGCGCAAGGCAAGCCGCGCGCCCGGATCGGTGAGGGTGAAGTGGTAGGTCTCCTCCATCTCGATGAAGGGCGAGACGAACATTTCCTTGCGCTGGATCTGTCGGATCCGGCCGTCGGCGTCAGGCTCGGCTGGCAGCGCATACGCGATCTGATCGCCAAAGGTGTTCTTGACCTGATAGACCACGCTTTCCAGCGTCCCGGCCGCGTCGCGGCAAAAATAGACCGAGAGCGGGTTGAAGGCGTAGCCCAGGATCCGCGGCATCGACAGAAGCTCGATGCGGGCGGGCTGGGGGAGGCCCGCTTCGGTCAGGCGCGCCTCAACCCAGGGGCGCAGCGCGCTGCCATCGCGCGGGCCGTGATCGGCCAGCGCCAGTGACACCAGCCCAACGCGGCCGAAGCGAAGGAGCCGCGTTTGGCGGGACAGCGTGTCGAGCCGGTCGATATCGACCATCAGCGACCAGACCCGATAGCGAAAGCGGTGGCGGCGCGGACGCAGACGCATATGCATCACATGACCGGCATAGAGCCGGGCCAGAGGCGGCTCCGCCCCGGCCTCCTTGTCCTGCGCGGCGCGCTTCACGCCGGCCTCACTCGGCGGCGCGCGCAAAGCGCCGCACCGACGGGCCGCCCGTGTCGCGCGCCCATACCGGCGACGCACCCAGTGCTGCGGCCACGCGAAGCCCCGACCGCAGCCCGTCTTCGTGAAAGCCAAAGCCGGTCCAGGCCCCGGCATACCAGAGCCCGCCTCGGCCCTGAATGTCGTCCAGCGCGTCCTGCGCCGCAAAGGCCGCGGCATCATAGAGCGGGTGATCATAGGCAAACGTGCCGAACACCCGCGCCGGATCGGGGTCCCGGTCGGGATTGAGGCTGACAAAAAGCGGGTGGCGCGGGTCGATCCCCTGCAGACGGTTCATCCAATAGGTCACTGGGGCGGGCCGCTGGGCATCAGCCTTGGCGCCGTCGGAGAGAAAGTTCCAGGATGACCAGACCTTGCGGCGGCGCGGCATCAACGCCGGGTCGGCATGCAGCACGGCGCGGTTGGGCGCGGTGCGGAACGCGCCCAGGATCGCCCGCTCCTGCGGGTCGGCATCGGTCATCAATGCCAGAGATTGCGGGGCGTGGGCGGCAAGCACAACATGGTCGTAGACCGCCTCCTGCCCGTCGGAGAACCGCAGCGTCGGACGCCCCCCCGTGCGGGTGACGGCAACCGCGGTCCGGCCCGCCTGGGCGCGCGGACCCAGCGCCCGAATGGCGCGGCTGACATATTCGCGCGACCCGCCGGTGACCGTGCGCCAGCGTTGGGCCGCGCCCAGCCCGGTCATCAGATCATGGTTGCGGAAGAAACTGACAAAGCTGCGCGCGGGAAAGGCCATCATCTCATCGATGGGCGTGGACCAGATCGCACCGCCCATGGGCAGCAGAAACCGGTCGCGAAACCAGGTGCCATAGCCATTGGCGACCACCCAATCGCCCAACGAGACCCCGTCGAGGATGCCGGCGTCCAGCTGACCGGGCGCCTCGCGATTGAACCGCAGGATGTCGCGCAAGAACAGCATGTAGCGCGGCGACATCGCATTGCGCCGCTGGGCAAAAAGCTTGTCGAGGCTGTCGCAGGCATATTCCATCCGCCCGCCCATCAGCGAAAACCCAAACGACATGTCCGACCAGTGCGACGGCACATCGAGATGCTCAAAGAGCGACATGAGATTGGGGTAGTTCTGGGTGTTAAAGACGATGAACCCCGTGTCCACAGCGATGTCGGTGCCGCCATGGCTGACCGTGACCGTGTTGGCATGGCCGCCGAAACGCCCGTCCTTTTCGATCAGTGTCACATCGCACCGATCTTTGAGCGCTAAGGCGGCGCCGATGCCGGAGATGCCGGCCCCTATCACGGCCACGCGCATCAGCAGCCCCCTCTCATACATTGGGTCACGGGCGGCGTCCTCCTGCCTTAAGCGGTCTGATGGGCGGCGACATGCGCCTGATAGGCCTCCAACGCGCGTGCGCGCCCGTCGGCAAGGCCGACGATGGGGGTTTGGGGATAGGGGCTGTCAGGGCGCAGCCCCCAGGATCTGGGCGCCGCCTCGAAAAAGGCCATCGCGTCTGGGTCTGTGCTGCCGTCGAACCCGGCCAGAAACCGGCGGCGATAGGCGCCGTTGGGATCGAACTTCTCGGCCTGCAGATCCGGGTTGTAGATGCGAAAATAGGGCGCCGCATCGGGGCCGGAGCCGGCGGTCCATTGCCAGCCCATGGCATTGGAGGCGGGGTCCCAATCGATCAGGCAATCGGCAAACCAGTCCATTCCCACCTTCCAATGCACCAGCATATGCTTGGTGAGGTAGGAGGCGACCAGCATGCGCAGCCGGTTGTGCATGCTGCCGGTGATGTAAAGCTCGCGCATCCCGGCATCGACCATGGGCACGCCGGTCCGGCCTTGTTTCCAAACCAGCGCGTCCTCGGTGGTCCAAGGAAAGCCATCCCAGGCAGGCCGCCAATTGCTGCTGGTGATCTGCGGCGTGTGGTGGATCAGGTGCCAGGCAAAGTCGCGCCAGACGAGTTCTTTGAGGAAATGCTCGGCGCCGCGGGCACCGCGCTCCATGGCAGCACGCCCCGCTGCCCAGACCCGGCGCGGCGAAATCTCGCCATAGGTCAGGTTCTCCGACAAACGCGAGGTTGCGGGCAGATCAGGGCGGTCGCGCTCAGCCTTATAGGCATCGACCGCGCTGTCGATAAACGCATCGAGCCGTGCCGCGGCGGCCGCCTCGCCCACACAGACGTGCTGGGCAACGATGTCGGCGCCACGATCCATCGCAGCCCCCAGCCGCCATTCGTCAAGACGATCAGACGCTGGCCATGCGAGCGGCGGTGGAATGCGGGCAGGCGGGGGCAGGGCTGCCCCCGGATCGCGGTCGCGCACCGCCTTCCAAAAGGGCGTGTAGACGCGGAAAAAGCCGCCCTGGCCGGTCTCGACCATCCAGGGTTCGAAGAGCACATGTCCCGGATGGCTGACCGCGGCGATGCCATCGGCCTTTAACCCGACCTTCACGGCGCGGTCGCGTGCAACCGAGGCCGGATCGTAGAGCCGATGCCAATGGACCGCCTGCGCACCGGTTTTCGGTCCCCGCCCTCGAAGCGTTGGTGGAAGCCGGCCACGAGATCGCCTGCGTCTACACCCAGCCGCCCCGTCC
>JBCDDO010000203.1:0-5724 GCA_039180245.1 Pseudomonadota bacterium
CCGGTTTGCCTGACGCGGTCACCGCGCGGCAGATCTCATGCCCCGCCTCGGGGTCGAAGGCGGCGATCAGCCGATCGAGATCGGCCGAACTCACCTCGGGCATATCGGCCAGCACAAGCACAACCGCATCGATGCCGGAGCCGAGCTGGCGCATGCCGGCCCGGATCGAGGCGCCCATTCCCTCGGCGGCCTGCGGGTTTTCAACGATGCGCAGGTCAAGACCGGTCAGCGCATCGCGCCGCGCATCCACCCCGTCCGGGAGCACCACCTGCACCTGCCGGGCGGAGGAGCCGAGACAGGCCGTCGCCACACGCCGCAACAGCGGCTGGCCCTCAACATCTTCCAGCAGTTTGTCGCGGCCCCGCATCCGGCGCGCGGCACCTGCCGCCAAGACCAAAGCGGCGACAGTCGGGCCGCTCCGCGCCGTCTTTTCTGCCGGATCTGTTGCGGTGGGGTCGGGCCGGGCCCGATTGCGCACGGCCGCCGCGCGGGGCTGTGGGCGCGTCGGGATCTCTTTGAGCAGCCCACCGACGCCCATCGCCGCGATATCGCCGCCACCGACCTCGAGCCCCGCGAGGATCCGCTCAAGCACCCAATCCGCGCCATTGAGCGCCGGCGAGCGCACGCATCCCGGCAGGCCCACCACGTGACAGCCCGACACATCGCCCAAAAACAGCAGATTTCCCGGATCGACCGGCATGCCAAAACGCGCCAGCCGGCCGCCGGCCTTGCGCAGCGCCGCGGGCCCGACATCGTCGCGGTCCTGCGTGGCCGAGCCGCCGAGGATCAGCGCCAGCTCGGCCCCCGTCTCAATGGCCGCGACCAGCGCATCGGTCACTGCCGTCAGTGCATGCGGCACAATGGTCGCCTCCGCCGGGCCCAGTCCCAGACCGGCCAGCCGGGTTTGAACCGCCGCCACGCCCTTGGCCACAACGCTTTCCTTCATCCCCGGGATGCGGGTTGCGATCAGCGCCGCCCGAAGCATGCGGAAAGGGTGGACGGCCAGCGCCGACATCGGCGTCGGGTGCAGCGCGGCATCATGTGCTGGACCAGACGCCGCAGCCAGCGCCGCGCAGGCTGCAGCCACCCGGGCAGCGGGCACAGCAAAGGGCAGGATCTTCACGGTCGCGACCATGTCGCGCGCGGCCACGCGGGCGAAATCGGGCAGCGTGGCGAGCGTGACGGCCTCGTCCACGGCATTGAACCGGGCAATTGCGGCGGCATCGACGCGCAGCACCCCTGCCGCCTCGGCATGCAGATTGACCCGGCCGGTGAAGGGCGCGGCCATGCTGAGCCCGGCCTGGGCGGGATCGGGCGCCAGGGCCTGTGCCGCCTGGGCGGCAGCCTCATCCTCGGAGAGATCTCCGGCTTCGAGCTGCGCCACGATGATCTCGGTCACCCCATCTGCCCGCAGCGCCGCGATATCGGCAGGCTCCAGCACGCGCCCCTTGCGCAGGCGCTGTCCCTGCACCTGTGTGGAATGCGCCAGCACCGCGCCCTGCGCGGCCTCAACTGCGACCGGGCCGAACCTCACGCAGCCACTCGTGCCTGGGCGGGGCGGGTTTCGGGCCGGCGCAGCCGCTCGGTGATCTGGGCAAGGATCGAGACCGCGATCTCGGCGGGCGATTTCGCACCGATATCGGCCCCGACAGGTGCGTGGATGCGCGCGATCTGTGCCTCGGAAAAGCCCGCCTCGTGCAGCCGCGTCATGCGTTTGGAATGCGTGCGGGTCGAGCCCAGACAGCCCAAGTAAAACACCTCAGCGCCCAGCGCGGCCATGATCGCCGGATCGTCGAGCTTGGGATCATGGGTCAGGGTGACCACCGCGGTGCGTGCATCAAGGCCGTGGCTGGCAAGCGCTGCATCGGGCCAGTCGCGCAGGATCGCCTCGCCGGGAAAACGGGCATCGGCGGCAAAGGCCTCGCGCGGGTCGACAAGCGTGGTGTCGTAGCCTGCGATCCGCGCCATGGGCAACAGGGCCTGGGCAATATGCACGGCACCGACCACGACCATGCGCAAGGGCGGGTTGTGCACGCCCAAGAACCAATCGCCCGCAAAGCCCGACCGGTCGGCATGGCGCGCCGCGGCCGCCTCGTCCTGCAAGGCATCGGGGCCGGTGCCGATCAGCCGGCGCGACCAGTTCTGCGGATTGACGGCATAAACCAGCGCGTCGCGCTTTGCGCGGGCGGCAACCAGCGTTTCGAGCATGGCAACCGGCATCCCCTGCCCCACGCCGACGGGCTCGACCAACACACGAATGGTGCCGCCGCAGGCCAGGCCCACCGCAAAGGCGTCTTCATCGGACACACCGAAGGTCAGCAGGCGGCAATCGCCCTCCTCCAGTGCCTCCATCGCCTCGGCGACAACCGCACCTTCCACGCAGCCGCCGGAGACCGAGCCAACCATGCCGGCTTCGGCGGATATGGCAAGCTGGCTGCCCACCGGCCGGGGCGCCGAGCCCCAGGTCTCGATCACCGTGGCCAGAGCCACCCCAGTGCCCGCGCGGTGCCAGGCCAGCGCCGCTTCGGGGATCTCGTCATGCCGTGCCTCGCTCATCCCAAATCTCCTCTCGTCGCCACATATACTGGCCTCATCCACGCGATGCACGCCAAGTTCCCGATTGTGCTAGGGCATCAGAATGCGCAGATCGGGCCAGCCCATGGCAATCTCCCAAATCTTCGCACCGGCCCAAACATCTTCGCGGCGCGCGACCTCGCTGCCGCCAAGATGGGTGTAAAAGCCGCGGGCGGGGAGGTTGTCGGCCAGAACCCAGAGCGCGAGGCCCGCAAAGCCCCATCCGGCCAGGGTGCGCGCCATGTCGGCCATCAGCGCCCGGCCCAGCCCACGCCCCTGCGCCGCGCGCAAAAGATAAAGCGAGCTGACCTCGGCGGCAAACCCGCGCGACCGCAGCAATCGAGAACGCTGCGCCTGCGCCGAGCCGAACCCAAGCAGCACTGGCCCGTCCTGTGCGACGGAGAGGGTGGTGTCGCCCGAAAGCGTGACTTGACGCCATTGTGCGGCCGAGCGTGCGGGATCAAGACGGGCGAGACCCGCGCTGGGCAGGATGCCGGTATAGGCCTCATGCCAAGCCTGGACATGGACCTTGCCGATCCCGGCCAAATCCGCGTCGATCGCTGGGCGCACGCTTGCGCTCACGCCGTGCGCGTCCATATGTGCGCGTCTGCGACCCCGTATTTTGTGCGATGCAGCGCGGTCTTGCAGCTCACTGACATCTCAATCCTCACCAAATCTCTCGATATCCTCACCAGTTCGCCCGGATATGGCCGATCGCCCCGCCCGGCCAACGGGTCCTGATCATGTATGCGGCGCGCTCGTCTCTCCCAACCCCTGCGCGGGTCACAGCGCGCTGTTCCCAAAGCTGTCCGGCTGCCGGTATGTGTCCGACACATCCGCTCTATGGTTCAGTGTTCAAACCCACATCGTTGTCGGGCGTGCCTTTTCTGCGCCGCTTGCGGTTCTTACCTTCTCCTCCCAGGCAGGGAGGACGCGATGAACCGCAACGATGATTTCGCCAAACGCGCCGTTGAACACGGGGCACAGCTGAGCTGGGTGCCCTCACCCATGGCCGGGGTCGACCGGCAGATGCTCGACCGGGTGGGCGGCGAAGTGGCCCGCGCAACCTCGATCGTTCGCTATGCGCCGGGCAGCGCCTTCTCGGCTCACAACCATGGCGGCGGCGAAGAGTTCTTGGTGCTGGAGGGCGTCTTTCAGGACGAGCATGGCGACTATCCGGCCGGCACCTACGTGCGCAACCCGCCGGGAACCAGCCACACCCCTGCCGCGGCCGAAGGCTGCACGATTTTCGTGAAGCTCTGGCAGTTCGATCCGGCGGATCGGGACCAGTTCTCCCGCAACATTGCCACGCTCGACTTTGCCCCGGTGGCCGGTCGGCCCGGGACAATGGCTGGGAGCCTGTTTCACGATGCGCATGAGGATGTGCGGATCGAGCGCTGGGACCCCAATGCCGCGGTTGCGCTCGATCTGCCGGGAGGGGGCGAGTTCTTCCTGCTCGATGGCGGGTTTGACGAGGCGGGCGAGACCTTTGCCCCGCGCTCTTGGCTGCGCCTGCCACCCGGCGCGCGCCTTTCGGCCACAGCAGGCGAGGATGGCGCGCGGCTTTGGGTGAAAACCGGGCATCTGGCCGAACCGCGGTTTGCGCCAGCGGCCTGAGGCCGCGCTGATGCGTGCGCCGCACTGCGCTGCCGCGCCAGCTCTCTAAGGTCGAGCCAACCCAATGAATGCAGAGCTCTATGACCGACATATTCGACTTCAAACCCGCCGAAGATGCGGAAACGGGATTGAAGCCGACCTTCGTAATGTCCTGGTCGGTGAATGGTGATGCCGATGACAGACCCGTACCGCAAGCCGGGCACAATGTCTTTCCGGTGAAGTTGTCGGGACCCACCGAGAGCGGCGTGACGCATCATCTTGAGTTCGAGACCTGGGCCGTGCAATCCGATACGGGTGCTTTCGGCTGACGCACCGGCAGGCGGCGCTTAGAGCGCCCGCATGAGCCGTGCTTTCTCGCCCTGATCCTCGGGCCGCGACAGCGTGTCGGCAAGCTCCTGCAGCGAGGCCAGGTTGTGCGAGGCCCGAAACACATCGACATGGGGAAGCAGCGCCCGAATGCCGCCGGCCTTGGGCGCGAACCCATCCCAGCGCAAGAGCGGGTTGAGCCAGATGAGCCGCCGGCTGCTCAGATGCAGCCGCTCAGCTGCATGGGCCAGACGGGTGGGATCGTCGCGGTCGAGCCCATCGGTGATCAGCAAGACAACCGCGCCCTGGCCCAGAACCCGGCGCGACCAGTCGCGGTTGAAGGTCTCAAGCGCCACCCCCAGCCGCGTGCCGCCTTCCCAATCCTGCGCCTCCTGCCCCGCCGCAGCCAGCGCCGCATCGGCATCGCGGGCCCGCAAATGCCGGGTGATGTTGGTGAGCCGCGTGCCCATGGTAAAGCCATGCACCTTCGCCCAACCCGCGCCCTTGGCATTGGCCGCGCTGTGCAGGAAATGCAGCAGCATGCGCGAATAGCCCGACATTGAGCCGGAGATATCGCACAGCGCCACCAGATTCGGCCAACGGATCCGCCGCTCGCGCAGCGCCAGACGCTCGATATCGCCGCCCGAGCGGATGGCCGCGCGCATCGTGCCGCGCCAATCGGCCACCCGACCGCGCGCCGAGGGTTGAGTGCGGCGGCTGGCAATGGGGCGCACCGGCAGGCTGAGCTTTGCAATGGCGCGCTTGGCCGCGGTCTGCTCGGCCAGGCTCATCTGCTCGAAATCCATGTGCCGCAGCTTTTCTTCGGTCGAGAAGGTCAGCCGTGCATCGAACTCGATCTCCTCTTCGGCAGCGTCGGTTTCAGGCGGCGGTGGGGGTTGCGCATCGTCAAGCAACGCCTCGGCTGCCCGGCGCTCGGCCTCACGCGCGACATGCTCCTCGGGTGCCCCACGGATCGAGGGCAGCAGCAGCGCCATCATCCGCTCGAGGAATTGCGGGTCGCGCCAGTAGAGCCGGAAGACCTGACCGTATGTCTCGCGATGTTCGGGCCGCGAGACAAAACAGGCGTGCAAGGTCCAATAAAAGTCGCGGCGGCGACTGAATACCGCCCCCGCAACCCCAAGAACCGCCTCAAAAACCCGCCCAGACCCCACCCGCCGGCCGGCCATCCGCACCGCGCGGGCGAAGTGCAGGATGTTATACGTCACC
>JBCDDO010000204.1:0-5723 GCA_039180245.1 Pseudomonadota bacterium
CCAGGGCGGCAATTGCTCCCAGGCGCGGGCAAGCTCGGCCTGAT
This sequence comes from Pseudomonadota bacterium, assembly GCA_039180245.1. GTDB lineage: Bacteria > Pseudomonadota > Alphaproteobacteria > Rhodobacterales > Rhodobacteraceae > J013. Next base: position 45 of record JBCDDO010000204.1, read on the forward strand.
CAGGCGCGCTCAGCCGCCCCGACAGGCCGCGCGCCGCCAGAACCTGGTCCAGGTTCTCCGCATGCAGCGGCGTGCGCGCGGCCGTTGCGACGGCGTTCGGGCAGGATCCGGCGATCGATGCGGCGGCCTTCGCGGATGCCTGGCGCGCGGAATACGACCCGTCCATGGCGCCGATCCGGGATGGCAGCCGCCCTTATGTGGCGCTCGACCAGCTGCATGCGGAGAATCTGGACCGGGTTCTGGCAGCCCGGGGTCTGACCGGGCGGCTGAGCGCGCCTGATCAGGCCGAGCTTGTCCGCGCCTGGGAGCAATTGCCGCCCTGGGCGGACACGGTGGCTGGGCTCACCGAGCTCAGGCGGCGTTTCCTGATTGCGCCCTGCTCGAACGGCTCGATCGGCCTGATGGTCCGGCTTGCGCGGCATGCTGGCCTGCCCTGGGATTGCGTTCTGGGCGCCGAGATTGCGCAGGATTACAAACCCAGCGCTGCGGTCTATCGCGCTGCCTGTGCCGCGCTGCGGCTTGATCCGGCGCGCGTCATGATGGTGGCCGCGCATAACGGCGACCTGGCCGCCGCGCGGGCAAGCGGGCTGTGCACGGGGTTTTTTCCGCGTCCGCAGGAACATGGCCCCGGACAGCGGAGCGATCTTACGCCCGAGGCCGATTGGGACATCGTCGCCGAAGATTTCACCGGGTTTGTCGCCGCACTCAGCCGGATCGGGTGAAGCCCGCGACAAGCTCGATATGGGGCGACCAGCGAAACTGGTCGATGAGGGTGATCGGCCCCGCCCGGTAGCCGCCCGCAATCAGGATGCCGGCGTCTCGGGCAAAGCTCTCGGGGTTGCAGGAGATGGCAGCGATGCGGGGCACGCGCGAGCCGGCCAGCGCCCGAACCTGGGCTTCGGCCCCGGCGCGGGGCGGGTCGAGCACCACTGCATCGAAATCCGACAGCGCCTCGGTGCTCAGAGGCTGGCGGTGCAGATCCCGCGCCATGGTCTCCAACCGGTGCAGACCGCCGGCACGCCGCCAGCCATCTTCCAGCGCGGTGAGGGCTTCCCGGTCCAGCTCCACCGCCAGAATGCGGGCTCGCACGGCCAGCGGCAGGGCGAAGGTGCCGCAGCCGGCAAAGAGATCGGCGATGCGGCCGGCATTCTGGGTGATCTGCTCGACTGCGCGGCGGAGTGCGGCCTCGCCGTCGCGCGTGGCCTGCAAAAACGCGCGGGGCGGCAAGCGGATCTGCGCGGGTCCGGCGCTCAAGATCGGCGGTCGCGCGACCAAAAGCGGATCCCCATCCCAACTCAGCCGCGCAAGGTCGAGACGGGCGGCCAGCGCGATGGCCGCCTCGCGCGGTCCGGCAGGCAAGGGCGGCAGGCCCGAGACGTCGAGATCGAGGCCGGTGTCGCTCTGGGTTATCTGCAACCGCGCCGCCCCGCGCCAGTCGCGCGCAACGGCTCTCAGGCCAATCTCCGCCATCTCGGCAAGGCCGGGCAGCGCGGTGGCGATCGTCGGATGCACCACCGCACAGGCGGTCACCGGCACGATATCCGTGCTGCGCCGCGCGTGAAATCCAAGCACGACGCCATCGCCCCCGCGCTTGCCCCTGCGCGCGCGTTCTGCCGTGAAAACCGCGCGGCGGCGGCTGCCTGCCGGCGAGACCGTCATGCGGCCGAACGCCATCTCCACGCCATGTCGGGCCAGCGCGGCGCGGACCAGGCCGACCTTCCACCGTGCAACGAATCGGTCCGAGGCATGCTGAACCGCGCAGCCGCCACAGGGCCCGGCATGCGGGCAGGGCGGATCCTGCCGGTCCGGCGCGGTCGACAGACGCTCGGGCGCGACAAGCGTATCCCCCTGCACCCGCCCGCGCACCACCTCACCGGGAAGCGTCTGTGGGACGATCAGCCGCGCACCGTCATGCATGCCAAGGCCGTCGCCCTGTTGGCCCAGCGCCGAGATCGTGACAGTCACCGCCTGCTCGCCGTTCATTTTCGGGCCTCTAGCGTGATCTCGCCGCGCGCGAAAGGCTGCACAAACCGATGCGGACGGCACGGCCCTGCGCCGTCGCGTCGCAGGCGACAAAATCGCTTGTGGGGCAGGCGCTTGCCGGCAGGGTGCGCGGCTTGACAGGGTTGGGGGCGCTTCATATGGTCCGCGGCAATGCGAGACGGCGTCCAACCTGGATCAGTCTGTCGGCCCGCCCGGGCAATCCTCCCGAAGGGCATAAGATGACGACGGGAAATGGCACCGATGGGCTGGACAAGCTGGGCGCGCGCATCGATGCGGCCCGCGGCACGACCCAGCCCAAACCGACACGGCGGCGCGCCAGCTTCGCCGGGGCGGAGCTTGCATGGCGGATGGTCATCGACCTTGTGGCTGGGGTCGGTATCGGGTTCGGGATGGGATACTGGCTGGACTCGGTGCTTGGGTCGATGCCGCTTTTTCTCATCCTCTTTGTGTTTCTGGGCCTGGCAGCCGGGGTCCGTGTGATGATGCGCACCGCGCGCGAGTATCAAGAGAAGCTGGTCGCGCGATCAGAGGAGGCGGACGACCCGCCAGATCAGCGCTGACGAGCCCGCGCCGCAAGGCGCAAACAGAACAACGCGCCGCGAGGCGCAAACAGAACAACGCGCCGCGAGGCGCAGGGACCAAAAGGCGCCGAAAACGGCGGTGAGGCAGGGGACGACACGTGGCGAGCGAAGACGGCAGCTACATCCACCCGATGGACCAGTTTATCATCAAGCCGCTTTTTGGCGGCGACAGCATCGGGCTTGTCACCATCACCAACTCCACCTTGTGGATGTTCGTGACCGTGGCGGCGGTTGCGGCGCTGACCATTTTGGCGACGCGCCGCCGCGCCTTGGTGCCGACCCGCGCGCAATCGGTGGCTGAGCTTCTCTATGGCTTTGTCCGACAGATGGTCGAGGATGTCGCGGGCAAGGGCTCGATGGCCTATTTTCCGTACATCTTCACCCTCTTTGCCTTTGTGCTGGGCTGCAACATTCTGGGCATGATCCCGATGAGCTTCACGCCGACAGCACATTTTGCGGTCACCATCCCGCTGGCGCTTGCGGTTTTCATCACGGTCACGGCAATCGGCTTTATCAAGCATGGCACGGGCTTTTTCGGCTTCTTCTGGCCGACGGATGCACCGCTGGCCCTGCGCCCGGTTCTGGCCGTGATCGAGGTCATCTCATACCTGGTGCGGCCGGTCAGCCACTCGCTGCGACTGGGCGCCAACATGCTGGCCGGCCATGCGGTTCTGAAGGTGTTTGCCGGTCTCTTTGCGATGGTCATCGCCGCCGGGCTGGGCCCGCTTGCGGTGCTGCCGATGGGCATGATGGTCGGGGTGACGGCGCTGGAGTTTCTGGTTGCCTTCATCCAGGCCTATGTCTTTGCAATTCTCACCTGCGTCTATCTGCACGACGCGCTTCACATGCACTGACGCGCCGACGCGCGTTGGGGTTCCAAACATCCCAAAACACGGCCCAGAGGCCACCAACGAGGAGACAGATCATGGAAGGCAGCCTGAGCGAAATGGGCCAGTATATCGGCGCGGGTCTTGCGGCGATCGGCATGGGTGCGGCCGGCATCGGCGTGGGCCATGTGGCCGGCAACTTCCTGGCCGGCGCGCTGCGCAACCCCTCGGCGGCTCCGGGCCAGACCGGCACGCTCTTCATCGGCATCGCCTTTGCCGAAGCGCTGGGCATCTTCAGCTTCCTCGTCGCCATCCTGCTGCTTTACGCAGTGTGATCGGTCACGGGGGCCGCGCCGCCGCGCCGGTCCCCATGCATATCGCGCGTCGCGGGCGACCTGTCCGCGGCGTGATCTGAGCGAGGGAGACCGCGATGGCCACCGAAACGACGGAAGGCACCGAGAATGTGGGCCTGCCGCAGCTCGACTTTGCGTCCTGGGACAGCCAGATTTTCTGGCTGGTCGTGTCGCTGGTCGTCCTCTACCTCCTGCTCAGCCGGATCGCTCTGCCCCGCATCGAAGGGGTGATCGAAGATCGTGCCGACGCGATTGCCGATGACCTCGACCGAGCGGCGGATTTCAAGCGCAAGGCCGAGGATGCCGAGGCGGCTTATGAAACCGCGCTGGCCGAGGCGCGGGCCCGGGCCCAGAAAATCGCCGGTGAAGCGCGCGACGAGGTCCAGAAAGAACTCGACGCCGCAATTGCAAAGGCCGATGCCGAGATTGCGGCTCGCGCGGCCGAGTCCGAGGCCCGCATTGCCGAGATCCGCGACAATCAGCGCGCCAATGTCGAGGCGGTGGCCACCGACACCGCCACCGCGCTCGTCGCATCTCTGCTGCCCGGCGCCACGGACGATACCGCCATTGCCGCCGCCGTTCAGAACCGGCTGGGCTGAGGGAGACCGGAATGTCGCTGCTTCTCAACACCGATTTCCTGGTGGTCGTCAGCTTTGTGCTGTTCTTTGCCATTCTCTACTATTTCGGCGTGCACAAGCTGATCGGCGGATTGCTTGACAAGCGGGCCGACAAGATCCGGTCCGACCTCGACGAGGCCCGCGCCTTGCGCGAAGAGGCCCAGGCCCTGCTGGCCTCCTATGAGCGCAAGCAAAAGGAAGTCGAAAAGCTCGCCGAAGAGATTGTGAACCGGGCTGCCGAGGATGCGCGGGCCGCCTCGGCCGCCGGCAAGGAAGAGCTGGAGCGCACCGTCGCGCGCAGGCTTCGCGCGGCCGAAGACCAGATCGCGTCGGCCGAGGCCTCAGCGATCCGCCAGGTGCGCAACGAGGCAATCACCGTTGCGATCGCCGCGGCGACCGAGGTCATGCGCGCCAAGATGTCTGACGATGACGCGGCCGGGCTGATCGATGCAGCCATCACAGAAACCGGCGCACGGTTGCAGTAACACCTTCGGGCCCGTACCGCGGCCGGGGGGTCACCGCGCCTGGGTGTGGTATTCGGGGTTCGGCGCCATCGACACAGCCGAGGCCATGCGGTTGGTCATGTTGAAAAAGCCCGCCACCGCCGCGATGTCCCAGATGTCGCGATCCGTGAACCCCGCGACGCGCAGAACTCCGCGATCGGCCTCCTCGATCTCGGCACTGGCTTTGGTCATCGCCACGGCAAAGTCGAGCATCGCGCGCTCGCGCGGGGTCAGATCGGCCACGCGGTAATTCATGACCAGCGCTTCGCCCAGTTCCGGCCGGCCGGACAGGGCCCGCACCGCCGCGCCATGCGCAACCTGGCAGTACCAGCAGCGATTGGCCGAGGAGACGGCAACCGCGATCATCTCGCGCTCCAGCTTGCTCAACCCGCTCTCGCCCAGCATCAGATCGTTGTACATGGTCGAAAAGGCGCGCAGCTTTTCGGGCTCAAAGGCATAGGCGCGCAGCACATTGGGCACCATGCCCAGCTTCTCCTCGCAGATCGCGAAATACTTGGCGGTGTCCTCGGGCAGCGGATCGGCGGCTGGCAGGTTCAGGGCGATCGGCAGATCTTCGGTCATGGTCGGTCCTCCGGCATGATGCGGTAGTGATAGCGGCTGCGCACGGTCATGCCGAGGCTTTCATAAAGCGCACGCGCCGCGGCATTCGCCTCAACCACAGCAAGGGCGAGCGTGGTACAGCCCTGATCGACCGCCCAGGCCGCCGCGGCGCCGGTTGCCGACCGGCCAAGCCCGCTGCGCCGGAACCCGGGCGCGACCTCAAGCGCATGGAG
>JBCDDO010000205.1:0-5684 GCA_039180245.1 Pseudomonadota bacterium
GCCGAGATTGCCGCGGCCATTGACTATGCCCGGTCCGGCACCGATCCCGACCCCGCCGAGGTCACCCGCGATGTCTATACCAGTGTCGTGACGGCCGGCGCTTTGGGATGAAGATGGACATGCCTTGCGAGACGGCGCTGCGCGAGCTTTCCTATGCAGAGGCGATCCGCGAAGCGCTCGACATTGCGCTGGCCGAGGATCCGCGCGTCGTGCTCATGGGCGAGGATATCGGTGTCTATGGCGGCGCATTCCAGGTGACCGGCGATCTTGTCGCAAAGTATGGCGAGGAGCGGGTGATGTACACGCCCATCTCCGAGCTTGGCGGCGCCGGCGTGGCCGTCGGCGCGGCGCTGACCGGGATGCGGCCCATCTTCGAATTCCAGTTTTCGGATTTCGCAACTCTGGCGATGGAACAGATCGTCAATCAGGCGGCCAAGCTGCGCTATATGCTGGGGGGTGCCGCCTCGGTGCCAGTCGTCATGCGGTTTCCGGCAGGCTCGGGCACCGGGGCCGCGGCCCAGCATTCGCAATCGCTCGAAGCCTGGTTCGGCCATGTCCCGGGGCTGAAGGTCGTGCAGCCTGCCACGCCGGCTGATGCCAAGGGCCTGCTGCTCGCCGCACTCGACGATCCCGACCCGGTGCTGATCTTCGAGCACAAGCTTCTTTACAAGGTCAAGGGTCCGGTGCCCGAGGGGCGCTACACCACGCCGATCGGCAGCGCGGCGGTGCGGCGGACGGGCCGGGATCTCACCATTGTCGCGACTTCGATCATGGTGACCAAGGCCCTGGCCGCGGCCGAGGTACTTGCCGGTGAGGGGATCGAGGCCGAGATCATCGATCTGCGCAGCATCCGCCCGATCGACCGGGAAACGGTGCTGGCCAGCGTGCGCAAGACCGGGCGCCTCCTTTGCGTTTATGAGGGGGTCAAGACCCTGGGCATCGGCGCCGAGATCAGTGCGATGGTCGCCGAGAGCGACGCGTTCGATCATCTCGACGCGCCGATCCTCCGGCTGGGCGGCGCCGACAGCCCCATCCCCTACAATCCTGAGCTTGAGAAAGCCGCGGTGCCCCAGCAGCCGGAGATCGAGATGGCGGGTCGGCAGTTGGCGCGCGGCAAGGTGTGAGCCATGCCAACCGAGGTCATCATGCCCAAGGTCGACATGGACATGGCGGCCGGCACGCTCTCGGTCTGGCATGTCGGCGATGGCGATACGGTCGAGGCCGGGGCGCCGCTCTTTGACATCGAAACCGACAAGGCCGCGATGGAGGTGGAGGCGCCAGCCTCGGGCAGGCTGATGCAGGTCGTGGCGGCCGGCGCCGAGGTGCCGATCGGCCAGGCCGTGGGCTGGATTTTTGCGCAGGATGAGCCGAGGACGGCGCCGATTGGGGCGAAGACGCATCCTGCGATCAACGGCCCGTCGTCGCTGGCCGAAGATCATTCTGCCCGGATCGAGACCGCATTGCCGCGGGCCTCGGATCCGCCCCTGCTCTTGCGGGCGGCCGACGCGGCGGCCGATGATCTGTCGCCCGGCACGGGTCCGGATGCACCTGGTCCAGCATTGCCGGCCGATAGAAGCGGCCAGCCCGATCGACCGCGCGCCACACCGGCCGCGCGCAAGGCTGCGTCCGAGGCAGGCATTGCCCTTGCGGATCTCATCGGCACCGGCCCGCGCGGGCGGGTTCAACTCGCCGATGTTCTGGCAGCATCAAAGACCGCCGAAGGGCCGGTCGCCGTTGCCGATCCGCAGACAAATGCCATTCAGGCCGGACCGGTGGATCCGGCGGATCGCACCGCCGCGGCGGTGCGGGCTGGTGTCACCCAGACCCCTTTGGCAGAGCCGAAAGAGGCGCGCGCAGCACCCCGCGCGATCCAGCCGGAAGACGCAGCCGGCAGCCCCGCATTGCGTCGCAGCGGGGATGGCGACGGCACGCCGTTTCTTTTCCTGCACGGGTTTGCGGCCGATGCTGGGATCTGGTCGGCTTTGGAGCCGCGGCTGCCGCACGGCCATCCGGCGCTGACGCTGGAGCTGCCCAGCCATGGCCGGGCCGGCGCGGCACAGATCGATGGGTTTGCGGCACTTGCCGCGCATATGCGGCGCGCCTGGGACGCGCTCGACCTCGATGCGGTGCATCTTGTGGGCCACTCGCTTGGCGGGGCGCTGGCTCTGGCTCTGGCCGACACCCGCCCGCGGCAGATCGCGTCGCTCACCCTGCTCTGCCCGGCTGGGCTTGGCCCGGACATAAACGGCCCGGTTCTGGATGGCATTTGTCGCGCAAGCAGGCCCGACAGTCTCGCGCCATGGCTGCGCCAGCTTGTGGCCGATCCCGAGACGCTCAGTTGGGGCTATGTTCGCGCCGCCGCCGCCGCCCGGGCCGATGCCGAGCTGCGGGCGGCCCAAGCGCAGCTCGCCTCTGTGCTGTTTCCCGATGGCACGCAGGCCTTCGATCTGACCGCGGCGCTGCAGCGGGTCAGCTGCCTGACCCGGCTGATCTGGGGCAAGCGCGACACGATCATCCCCTGGCGCCATGCGCTGGCAGCGCCCGGCCGGGTGGCGCTGCATCTCTTCGATGGTGTGGGTCACCTGCCGCAGATCGAGGCGCGCGACGAAATCGCTGGTCTCCTTGCTGAATTTCCGTGACAGTCGCCGTCTTTGGTGGCCGGGCGGCCGTCGAGACAGTGCTGCGCCACCTGCGCGGGGCAGGGGGCCGCAGCAGAGCCAGGAGAACGGGCGGAGTTGACAGCTCTGACGAAACGGCACCGCCACCAGGACCGCTTTGCTTGGCAAGGATGGCAGGGATGAGATCGCGCGCGGTGCCGATGGCTGGTTGGAGCATCGGGTGACGCAGACAGTGTCTCGACACACGCGTGAGATCGCGGATCCGCAGCAAGAGATGCGCGTCCGGGCGGCTTGGATCTACTATGTCGAGGGGCGCACCCAGAATGAAGTGGCCGAGGCCTTGGGGCTCAATCGGGTCGCGGTCACCCGGCTTCTATCCGAAGCCCGACGCCGGGGCGAGGTAGCGATTTCCGTGGCGTCCGAGCTCAGCCCCCTCATCGCGCTGGAGCGTCGCCTCGAACGCCGTTTCGGAGTGGAGCGCGCCATCGTCGCTCCGCTCAGCGTCGAGGCGGCCGATCCGACGCCGGTGATCGCCGCGGCCGCGGGGCGGCATATCTCGCGCATGCTTGAGCCCAACATGACCGTCGGTGTCGGCTGGGGCCGAACGTTGCATGCAGCCCTTGCGCATCTTGAGCCGCGGCCTGTGCGCAACCTGCGCGTCGTCTCGCTTTTGGGCGGCATTGCCGAGGCAAAGCGTTTCAACCCGGCCGAGTTTGCCTGGCGCTTTGCCGAATGCTTCGATGCGGAGGGGTTCCTCGTCCCGGCGCCTGCGCTTGTCGACAGCCCCGACACCCGCCATGCGCTGCTGGAACGCTGCGGCATCGACCAGGTCTTTCAGATGGCCGAGGCCAGCGACATTGCCGTGGTCAGCTGCGGCGGCATCTCGACCCTCACCACCTCCTACCGGGTTGGCTATGTCTCCGAGGCCGAGCGCCAGTCGCTGATCGATGCAGGCGCGGTGGGCGATGTGCTTTACACCTTTTTCGACCGTCAAGGCCGCGTCGTCGACCATTCGATCAACCGCCGCACCATGGCCATCGATCTGGCGCGCCTGCAGCGGGTGCGCCGGCGCGTGCTGCTGTCGGGCGGCGCAGAGAAAACCGACATATTGTTGGGCGCGATCGCTGTGCTGGCGCCGACCACCCTGATCACTGATGAGCAAACCGCCAAGCGACTTCTGAAGCGCGACGGGGGGGCGTGAGCGGGAATTGGCTTGATCCAACGCCCCTGTCTGGGCCATGCCTTGCGCGAACAGACAAACACGGCCGATCAGGCAGGGAAACGGGACATGGCGCGACTTCTGGGACTTTTGGGTGCCCTGCTGATCTGGCTCGTCATTGTGCCGCCGGCAGGCGCGCAGTTCATTCCCGACACCGGGTCGGACGAGCCCGAACCGACGCCCGAGGTGCTGACCTCCGAACAGGCACGCGACATGGTCTCGCGCCTTTCGGATGCCGATGTGCGGGCGCTGCTCTTGGAGCGGCTCGATGCGGTGGCTGCGGCCAATGAGGCCCAGACCAATGATGAAAACACCGGCATCACCACATTCCTGCATAATGCCACCCGCGGCGCGTTCGCCGAGGTCGTGGTTGCCATTCAACGGGTGCCGATTCTGATCTCCTCCCAGGCGCGGGCCTTTGGCAATTTCTTCGACACGGTTGGCACGAACGGCCTTCTGATCATGCTGGTTGCGATGGGCGCAGGCGTGATTGCCGGCCTGGCGCTTGAGTTGACCTTTAATCGCCTCACCCGCCGTTGGCTTGAGCGGGCCGCGGCCCGCGGCGGCAATACCGGCACGCTGGGCGGCACGGTGCAGTTTTTGTTCGTACGGCTGGGCCAGGATCTCTTTGGCGTGTTCCTGTTCTTCTTTGTGGCCAATTGGGTCGGGATCCGCACGGCCTTCTTCTTTTTTAGCGATTGGCCGGAGATCCACCTCATTGGCCCGGCCACTGAGCTCATCTGGGTCAATCTGATCGTGCTGCCGCGCCTGGTTGCGGCCTTTTCGCGCTTCGTGCTGGCGCCGCGCCGGCCTGAATTCAGGCTGGTGCACACCGATGATGCGACGGCGAAGTTCCTCTATCGCAACCAGATCGGGCTGATCCTGCTGATCGGCCTTTCCACGGCCATCGTGCCCTTTAATGCCCAGAACGGCGTGCCGGTCGGGGAATCGCGGCTGGGCTTCTGGCTCAACCTTGGTGTCCACGCCTATATCGCCTGGATGGCCTGGCGGGTGCGCGACGGGCTGGTCGCGATGATGCAGGGCCCGATTGACGAGGCGACACCGGCCGATCAGCGCATCTCGCGGGCCTATCCCTGGTTTGCCATCATCACCTCGGTCGCCATGTGGTGGGTCGTCAACATCATGGTTGCCTATCGCGAGTTCGATCTGCTGGGGCGGTTGCCGCATTACGCGACCATGGCGTTGTTGCTGATGGCCCCGGCGCTCGACACGCTGGTACGCGGGCTGGTGCGGCATCTGGTGCCGCCCATGACCGGCGATGGCGCGCAGGCCGAGGCCGCCTATCACGCCACAAAGCGCAGCTATATCCGCATCGGGCGGGTGATCGTCTTTGCCATTGTGGTGGTCGCGATCATGCGCGCCTGGGGCATCGACCCCTCCTCGCTGGCCGCGGCCAGTGTCGGAGCCCGCGTCGCAGCGGGTCTCTTTGAAGCGGTCTTCATCCTTGCCTTCGGCTACCTGGTCTGGGAGGTCGTCTCGCTGCTCATCAACCGCAAGCTCGCCGCCGAGCGCACGGTCGAGGGGATGGATGACGCCAATCGCGACGAGATGGGCGGCGAGGGCGGCGGCGGGGCCGGGCGGTCGCGCCTGTCGACCGTGCTGCCGCTGCTTTCGGCGGTGCTGAAGGCCGCGATTGCGATCATGTTCGGGCTGATCGCGCTGGGCGCGTTGGGCATCAACATCGCACCGCTGCTGGCCGGGGCCGGCATCATCGGGCTTGCCATCGGCTTTGGCGCGCAAAAGCTCGTGGCCGATATCGTGTCGGGGGTGTTCTTTCTTGTCGATGACGCGTTCCGGGTGGGCGAGTATGTCGAGGTCGGCTCGAC
>JBCDDO010000206.1:0-5674 GCA_039180245.1 Pseudomonadota bacterium
CTGATAAAAATTGCCGTCCATATTGTGCAGGCTGGTGAAGCCGAAGGAGGCGCAATATTTCAGCCCCTCAAGCATCACCGCCTCATCCTCGGCCCGCTGGGCGGCGGTCAAGGTCCCGTCCGGCTCGCGCCCGACCAGACCGAGATTTTCGCGGCCGCCCGAGCTGCGCAGCGCCATCACCGGATCGAAGGCGGCATGCTCGCGCAGCTCACCCGCCGCGGTGCCGTCGGCGGCCATCACCACCTCATTGCCCGGCGGCACGTCGCGCCCGTGCAAGATCCCGGCCCGCTCCAAGGCAACCGTGTTGGCCCAGGCCGTGTGATGATCGCCCGCAATGCAGATCACCGGCCGGTCGGGCAGCACCTCGTCAAGGCGCTGCCGGGTGGTCGTCACGCCAGGCCCGAACAGGTTGTAGTCGGCGGCCTTGCAGATCAGCAAACCCTCCTCTGGGTTGGCGGCCGCATAGGGCAGCAGCACCGCGCGCAACGCCTCGGCACCCTGCACCCCGTCCAACTGGGCGAGCCGCAGCCCGAAAGCCCCAGCAAAGAGGTGCAGATGCGCCTCGACCAAACCCGGCAGGACAGTGCAGCCCTGGGCATCGATGCGCCGCGTTGCCGGGCCCGCGAAGCCGGCCACCGCGTCGCGATCGCCAACGCCGAGGATGCGGCCATTGGCCAGCGCGATCGCCTCGCCCCGGGGGGCCTCCGGCGCGAAGGTCAGGATCCGCGCATTCTCGATCAGAGTGTCCGCTGCTGTCATCGCGCTGCCTTTCCGGGGATCTTGCGGTGCGCAAACCGACATGCCTGCCGTTTTTGCCGTCACAATGATCCACACTTTGCCGCGCCTTATGTCAATGGACGCCCGGGTGCCTGTGAGGATGCACGCCCCCTTGCTCTTGCGCGAAGCCTGCCTCTATTCTGACCCCGCAACCGGGGTTTCGGGCAGGTGCCCGAGGGGACAGGCAATGACAGCGCAGACCGGTATCCCGGTGATGCCTGCAATCGAAGTGGATCGCATCTCCAAGATCTTCCGCGGCGCCGATGAGGTGCGCGCCCTCGACGAGGTGTCGGTTGCGATCCAAAAGAACGAGTTCTTCACCCTTTTGGGACCCTCGGGCTGCGGCAAGACCACCTTGCTGCGGGTCATTGCGGGGTTCGAGCCGCCCACGATGGGCATGCTGCGCCTGGGCGGGCAGGACATTTCGCGCCAGCCGCCCAATCAGCGCCCGGTGAACACGGTGTTCCAGAACTACGCGCTGTTTCCGCATATGAGCGTGGCCAACAATATCGGCTTTGGGCTGGAGATGCTGGGCAAGTCCAAATCCGAGGTCGCCACCATCGTTGATGACATGCTGCGGCTGGTGCGGATGGAGGCGCTGAAGACCCGCCGCACCTCCGAGATTTCCGGCGGTCAGCAGCAACGCGTGGCGCTGGCCCGGGCCCTGGCGCCGCATCCGCAGGTGCTGTTGCTCGACGAGCCGCTCTCGGCGCTGGATCTGAAGCTGCGCAAAGAGATGCAGATCGAGCTCAAGCGGCTGCAGCATGAAACCGGCATCACCTTCGTCTTCGTCACCCATGATCAGGAAGAGGCGCTGACGATGTCGGACCGCATCGCGGTGATGAGCGCCGGCAAGATCCTGCAGATCGGCAGCCCGCGCGAGATTTATGAGCGCCCGGCCGAGCGGTTCGTGGCCAATTTCATCGGGGCGTCGAACTTCCTTGACGCGCGGCTTGCGGGGCGCGAGGTGACGCTGACAGCGGGCGGTGTCTTCGCGGCCGACCCGCCGTCTGGCGTGGGCGACGGGCCGGTCAGCGTGCTGGTGCGCCCCGAACATGCCACGCTGCGCGCTGGCCCAGCCGGGGCGGGCGAGCTCGATGCCACCGTGCGCACCATCGTCTATTCCGGCGATGCGACGATGGTGCACCTGGCGCTTGCCACCGGCGAGCCGTTCCAGGCCAAGCTGCCCAATGCGCCCAATGCGCTCGATCTGCCGGGCGAGGGCGAGGCCGCCGCGCTCAGCATCGCGCCGGGCGCCGTCACTGTGCTGCGGGATTGAAGCATGGCTGACCCCGCCCCGGCCGAGCCCATGGCACCACCCGGCGCGCTGGAGGCCGAAGCGGTTCGGGCCGACACCCGCGCGCGTTGGCTTTTGGCCGTGCCCGCGATCGTCATCATCCTTTGTGCCGCAGCCGGCCCCCTGCTGGTGATGGGGCTCTATTCCTTCCTGGCCGCCGGCGATTACGGCAATGTCAAATGGGAGTTCTCGACCGAGGGCTGGACCTCGGTCCTAATGCAGCGCGACATTTTCGACGACACGCTGATCTGGGCCGATGCGCATCTGTCGATCTTCTGGCGCAGCTTCTCGCTTTCCTTCATCACCACGATCCTGACGCTGATCATCGGTGTGCCCACCGCCTGGTTCATCGCCACCCAGCGGCCGGGCCGCCGCGAGCTGTGGCTTTTTCTGATCACGGTGCCGTTTTGGACCAACCTTCTGGTGCGCACCATCGCCATACAGGAGCTGATCCGCGCCGAGGGCGTGATCAACCTCATCCTCCTCTGGATCGGGATCATCGACGAGCCGATCCAGATGATGTTCACCAATTTCGCCATCGCATTTGGCATGACCTATGTCTATCTGCCGCTGATGGTGCTGCCGGTCTATGCGGCGATCGACAAGCTCGACTTCCGCCTGGTCGAGGCCGCGCATGACCTTTATGCGGGCCGGTGGACGACCTTTCGGCGCATCATCCTGCCGCTGATCAAGCCGGGGATCATCGCAGGCTCGATCCTGGTCTTCATCCCCTCGCTGGGCGCCTATGTCACGCCGCGGGTGCTGGGCGGCGGCAAGAACCTGATGTTTGGCAACCTCATCGAGCTGCAATTCGGCCAGGGCCGGAACTGGCCGCTCGGCGCGGCGCTGTCGCTCACGCTGATGGCCGCGGTGATGGTGGCGCTGATCTGGTATGTGCGGGTGACCTCGCGGGAGCGGCGCGATGGCTGAGGTGACACAAGACGCCCCATCGCGGGCAAAGGAGAGCGCCGCAACCGCCCGCCCAACGCGCCGGGTTCGTGCCTATTCGGTGCGGTCCCTGCCCGGCTTTGCTGCTGTGGCGCTCTTCACTTTCGTCGCCCTCTATGCGCCGATCTTCATCCTGGTGATCTATTCGTTCAATGAGGGCCGCTCGCTGGCGATCTGGGAGGGGTTCAGCCTGCGCTGGTATGCCCAGGCCGCCGCCAATGAAGCGGTGCAGGACGCCGCCCTGCGCTCGCTCTATCTGGCGTTCTTTGCCGCGACCATCGCGACGCTGGCCGCGACCATGGCCGCGCTGGCCACCACCCGCACCCGCCGCTTTCCCGGCCGCACGATGATCTATGCGCTGATCAACCAGCCCCTGATGGTGCCCGAGATCGTGACCGCGGTGGCGCTTCTGATCGTCTTTGCCTGGATCAAGGTCGCCACCGGCCATACCAGCATGGTCTATCTGATTGCCGCGCATACCGCGTTTTGCGTGCCCTTTGCCTATCTGCCGATCCGTGCGCGGTTGGAGACGATGGATCTGTCGCTGGAGATTGCGGCCGCCGACCTCTACGCCTCGCGCTGGCAGGTCTTTCGCCGCATCACCCTGCCGCTGATGATGCCGGGGATCATCGCGGGCTACATGCTCGCCTTTGTCATCTCGCTTGATGATGTGGTGATCACCGAATTTGTGAAATCCGCCGGGCAGGACACGCTGCCCACCTATATGCTGGGCCAGCTGCGCCGGGTTGTGACGCCCGAGGTCAATGCGATCTCGACCGTCATCCTGGTCGCCGGGGCCATCCTTGTGTCACTCTTCTTCTGGTTCAGTCGCAACCGCCGCTGAGCCCACCAAAAGCCGGCCGCAGATGTCGGCGCACCACCGGAACCCTCAACCCGGAACCCTCAACACGGAGAACGACAATGAAACGGACGATGGCAGCCCTGGCAGCGCTGACCCTGGCAACCGGCCCGGCCCTTGCCCAAGAGCTCAACATCTACAATTGGGGCAACTACACCAACCCCAAGCTGATCGAGAAATTCGAGGCCGAGACCGGCATCAAGGTCACGATCACCGATTATGACAGCAACGACACCGCGCTGGCCAAGGTCAAGGCCGGCGGGCACGGGTTCGACATCGTTGTGCCGTCGAACTCCTATATCCCGATCTGGGTCGGCGAGGGGCTGTTGCTGGAATCCCGCCCCGATCAGATGGAGAATTTCAAGAATGTCGATCCGGTCTGGGTCGATGTCGATTGGGATCCGGGCCGGCATTACACGGTGCCCTGGCAATGGGGTTCGGTCGGCGTTGTGGTCAACACCAAATATTACGATGGCGACATCGACACCTCGGCCATCTTCCTCGACCCGCCCGAGGAGTTGCGCGGCAAGATCAATGTCGTGCCCGAGATGGGTGACGTTATGAACCTGGCCATCATGTATCATGGCGGCGAGGTTTGCACCGGCGACCGCGAGATCCTGCGCCAGGTGCGCGACACGCTGGTCGCGGCCAAGGCACATTGGCTGGGCATGGATTACGGCAATCTCGAGAAATTCGCCAAGGAAGACCTCTGGGCCGGGGTGAACTGGAACGGATCGACCTTCCGCATGCGTCTGCAGAACGAGAACATCCGCTATGGCTATCCCAAAGAGGGGTTCCCGCTCTGGATGGATTCGGTCGCCGTGCTGGCCGATGCGCAGAATGTCGAAGAGGCCAAGATCTTCCAGAACTTCATTATGGACCCGGAAAACGCCGCACTGATTTCGGAATTTGCGCGCTATGCCAATGGCATTATGGGGTCGGACGACTTCATGCCCGAGGATATGAAGACCGCGCGGGAGATCATCATTCCGGCTGAGCTGGTGTCGGCTGGTGTGTTCTCGACCACCTGCCCGCCGGAAATCCAGCAGCTCTACACCCGCATCTGGACCGACCTGCAGAAGTGACGCGATCCCGGGCGGCGCCGCATTGGCGCTGCCTGTTTCCAAGGATACTGCCATGGCCCGGAGTTACCGCAACGCCGATCCGCCCTTGCCGATCATGCAGGGGGTCCCGGTGCCAGAGGCCTGGCGCGTGCCCGCGCATGACTGGGACAACCCGCCCTGGAACCGCTGGTCCTTCCAGCATATGCGCCAGATCTGCCCCACCATCGATGTGGCGGCCGGCGCCGAGATCTGGGCGATGCCCGCTCAGCCGGCCGATGTGGATGGCATTGCCTATACCGATCTTGACGGCAACGCATCGACCTGGGCGCAGATGCTTGAGCTCACCTATACCGACGCGGCGCTGATCTGGCTCGACGGGCGCATTATTGCCGAGAGCTATTTCAATGGGATGACGCCGCGCACCCAGCATCTGGCGTTTTCGGTGTCCAAAAGCGTGGTCTCGGCCGCGGCCGGCGTGCTGATCGGCGAGGGGCTGATGGACCCCGCCGCCTCGGTCACGGATCTGATGCCAGAGCTCGACGCGACCGGGTGGACCGGCGCCAGCCTGCAGCATGTGCTCGACATGGCCTCGGGCGTGGTTTTCGACGAAACCTATGGCAACCAGGACGCGCATGTCTTCCTGCTCGACGTCGCGGCGGGGGTAAAGCCGCTTTATCCCTGGATGGACCCCGAAACCGTGCCGCGCACGACGCTCGATCTGATCCTGTC
>JBCDDO010000207.1:0-5646 GCA_039180245.1 Pseudomonadota bacterium
GCGATGTCGGCAAAGGTGAACATCACCCGCTGAACCTCGGCGGCAAATTCGGGCTCGTCGGATTCAAGATCGGCCAGAAACTGCTCGCGCGCCGCGCCCGAGACATGGTTCATCAGCCCAGCCAAGAGCACCGCGGGCTTCTTGCTGCCCTGCTCGCGGCTCATCACCGAGAGGAACTCCTCCTCGATGACCTGGCGCAGCGTTTCCAAAACCCCCGAATCGATGCGCGGCACATGTTTCATGCGCAGCACGATGGTCTGCGCCACGTTGGCCGGCAGCCGCTCCAATATCCGCGCGGCCCGATCCGCGCGCAGCCGCGACAGGATCACCGCCCCGGCCTGGGGATGCTCGCCGGCGATGAAATTGGCCAGCGGGCCGACCGTGACCTTGCCCAGCCGGTCCCAGATCGTGGTGGCGGTCATGCCCTGCAGCTCTTCCATGATCCGTTCATAGGCCTCGCGGTCGAGCGCGCCCTCCAGAAAGCGCCGGGTCGCCACCAGCCCGCCATTGATGTCCTGCGCCCCGCCCATCTCGTTGAGAAACTGGGTGATGATCTGCTCGAGCATGTTTGAGGGCACCACGCCCATGGTCGTGACGATGCGCGCAAACCGGCGCACATTGCTCTCGCCCAGCGCCTGCAGGATCGTTGCCGATTGGTCGGGCCCAAGTGCTGCGATGATGATCGCGGCTTTATGGGCGTTGGTGAGCTGCATGATGCTGTGCGGCACGCCATTGATCAGTGCAACCGGACCTTTGGGGACCAGCTGTTCGGGATCCAGCGGAATCGGCTCCACCGGAACCGGCAGCGTTGCGTCAGTCATGTTGCGTAACTCCGCACCAGCGCCCCGGCCAGCAGCGCCCAGCCATCGGCGAGCACGAAGAAGGCCAGCTTGAAGGGCAGGGAGACGATGGCGGGCGGCACCATCATCATTCCCATCGACATCAGGATCGAGGCGACCGCCAGATCGATGACCAGAAACGGCAGGAAGACCAGAAAGCCGACCTCAAAGCCGCGTTGGATTTCCGACAGCAGAAAGGCCGGCACCAGCACCCCGATCCCATCGGGCAGGGCGGCGGGCCGGTCGGCGCGGGCCGGCGCGGCCGCGCGGATGCTCTCAAGCGTGTCGGGATCGGTGCGCGCCTCCATAAACAGGCGAAACGGCTCGAACCCAGCCCGCAGGGCCGCCACCGGCTCGGCCTCGCCGCGCGCAAGCGGGCCCAGCCCGGCCTCCCAGGCCGAAACAACGACCGGCTCCATCCCAAACCAGGTCAAAAACAGCGCCAGGCTCACAATCATCATATTGGGCGGCGCCTGCTGCACGCCGACCGCCTGGCGCAGGATCGACAGCACCGTGACCATGAAGGGAAAACAGGTGACCATGACAGCAATGCCGGGCGCCAGCGACAAAAGGGTGACCAGCGCAAAGAGTTGGGCAAAGCGCAGGGTCAGCGAGCTGTCGCCGCCCAGATCGAGCGTCACATCCTGTGCGGCCGCGGGCCCGGACAGGCCCAGCCCGGCGAGACCCAGCCCAAGAAGGGGTGCGGCGAGCAGGATCAGCCCGGCAGGCGCACCGCGCGACCCGCCGCCTGGCCCGCCGTCTGGTCCACCGTCTGGCCCGCCGCGCGGGGTCGGGAGCGCCGGGCCGCGCCCGGGCCTCAGCCTCAGATCGGGCCTCAGATCGGGCCTCAGATCGGGGAAGCGTGTGGCCCCGTCACACACCATTCGAGAGATCTTCGATCTCGGTCAGGCGCACGGCAAGCTGGCCGGTGCCATCCTCGGCCTCCTGCAGCTCGCCCCGCGCGATCAGCCGCTCGCCGATATAGATCTCCACCGGATCCTCCAAAAGGCTGTCAAGCACCAGCACCGAATCGCGGCGCAAATTGACCAGATGGCTGACCAAGGGCCGCGCCTTGCCGACCGAGACCATCACCTCGATCGGAACCCCCAACACACCGCTGCGGCGGGCGTGGGACTGGTCGGTCACGGTCAGCGCGGTGCTGTCCGCGCCGCCCTCGATCGCTGCCCCCTCGGCCATCTGCCCCGCCTCGCCGGAATCGTCCTCGTTCATCGTCGCGCTCCTCGTTCCCCAAGCCATCTGTCGATCTCCCCTGCCCGCGCCCGCCAAGACCGGACCAAACACAGGCCGTCCCAGCCAGAGGCCGGGCCGGATGCACGCGCGGCCCGCTGCGGCCCGTCCTAGCCCGCTGCGGCCCGTGAGCCGCCCGCATCTGCCACGCCGATGCCCGCTTCGGGGGCGTCGGCAGGCGCATCGCTGCCCGGCGCCGCATCGGCGGTGATCGGGTCGACATGCGGGGTCAAAAGCGGCGCCAGGGCCGTGCAGAGCTCGGCGGCCGCGGCGGCCGGATCGATCTCGTCAAACCCATCGGCCCAGCCCAGGCGCGCGGTCAGCGCCGGGCAATCCGCGCGGCTCTCAAAGGCGACGCGGTCCAGAGCGATGCCGCCTGCGCGCAGCGCGGTCTCGACCGGGGCCACCATCTCTGGGTGCAGGGTCAGCCGCAGGCGCGGATCCGGCGCGCGGGCCAGGATCGCGATCAGCCGCGCGGCGATCTCGCCCGGCAGGGCGGTGCGGGCCAGGCTGGGGGCAAGGGCGGCACGGCTTGCGGCCAGACGCGGGCCGCGCGCGCGTTCGGCCGCGGCGCGCGCCGCATGGCCGGTCATGGCAAAATCGGCCACCGCCTCGGCGATGCGCGCCAGCAGCAAGGTGGTCTCGGTTTCGCTTTGCGCCAGCGCCGCGGCCGCCCCTTCCTCATATCCCCGGGCATGTGCCTCGGCCGCCGCGCGCGCGACCGCCTTGGCGTGCTCGGCCGGGTCGATGCCGGATCCCGGCGCCGCGCCGCCGCGCTTTGCGCCGCGCGCCGCGGACGTCGCGCCAGTCGAGCCGCTAGACGGGGAACCAGGGGGGGCGCCAAGCGGGGCGGCCTCGTTCTGACCGGGTTCGAAATCCTCAAGACCAAAGGCGGCCGACCTCATGCCGCTTCCTCCTCGTCAAGATTGACCCCGCTTTCAAGCCAGCTGCGCAGCAGATCGGCGGTTTCTTCGGGCTTGTCCTGGATCACCCCGCGCAGCAGCAGCATATGCGGCAGGCTGTCATGCCCCTCGGGCGCGATGATCTCTTGTGCGGCCTCAAGCGAGGCCCCCAGACCAGGATCGGCGCCGGCAAGGGCGGTGCCATCGGGGCCGTTCAGCGTGCCATCGACCCCGGGCGCGGCCTGATCGAGCGGCGCCGGCAGCCCGTCTCGCGCGGGGCTGACCGCGCCGCCGGCCAGCATCGGGCGCAGCACGAAAAGCCCCAGCGCCAGCGCCACCAGCGCCAGCACACCAAGCTGGATCAGCGTCATCGCGTTGAGCGCGAGAAGATCGGCAAAGCCGGGCTCGACCGCGGGTCCCAGATCCGGCCCGGGGGTGAATTCCAGGCTTGCCACCGTCACCACATCGCCGCGGGCCTCGTCAAAGCCGATTGCGGATTTGACGAGGGCTTCGAGCTGGGCAAGCTCGGCATCGGGGCGCGGGGCGACGACCGCCAGGCCATCGGGCCCCGCCGTCTCGACCCCGTCGACCAGCACCGCAACCGAAACCCGCCGCACATCGCCGGGCATCTTGATGCGCTCGCGGCGGATCTCGGAGATCTCAAAATTGATCCGCTCGCGGCTTTCGGCGGTCTCGCGCTTGGTGCCCTGACCGGGATCGGTGGCGGCGGCATCGGGCAGGTTGGAGGCGATGGTCAGCCCGGCGGTGTTGGTGCCCTCGGAGGTCTCGCTGCTCTCTTCGGTTTCGGTGGAGATTGCCACGCGGCTGTCAGGGTCGATCACCCGCTCGGAGATGGTTTCGGTCTCCATCACCACATCGACCGTGACCTCAACCACCGCCTTGCCCGGCCCGACCCGCGCGGCCAAGAGCCGCTCAAGCTTCAGCCGCAGCGCCGCGGCCCGGTCGGTGCCGTCAAGCCCCGGTGCCGTGCCCGGGGTCTCTTCGCCCGCGCGCAGGATCACCCCGGCCGTGCTGTCGATCACCGTCACCGATTGCGGGGTCAGCCCGGCCACGGCAGAGGCGACAAGATAGCGCGCAGCCTCGGCCTGGGCTGCGTCGACCGGCCCGGCCCGGCCGGTCAGAATCACGCTCGCGGTCGGCTGGCTGGCACGTTGGAAGGGCCGCCGCTGGGGATTGGCGACATGCACCCGGGCCGCCCGGATCCCGGGTGCGGCGATCAGCGTGCGGGCAAGCTCGCCCTCCTTGGCGCGCCAATAGGTGGCGTCAAACATCTCCGAGGTGGTCGAAAAGCCCGAAATGCTGTCCAACAGCTCATACCCGGCCGGGCCGGTTGCCGGCAGACCTTCGGCCGCCAGGCCCAGCCGCAGCCGGTCCCGCTCGCCATCGGGCACATAGATCGCCTGGCCGCGCAGTTCATAGGTCACCCCGCGCCCGTCGAGCGCGGCCACGACCTCGGCCGCGGCCGGCGGGTCGAGCCCGGCATAAAGCAGCGACATCGACGGCGCTGCGGCCACCCGCACCAGCCAGACCAGAACGGCAATGAGCCCAAGCACAGAAAGACCCAGCACCAGCCTTTGGCGCGGCTCCATCGCTTGCCAGATCGATACCAGTCGCTCCAAGGGATCGTTTTCGCATCCGTGCCCGAAAAGCCGTTCTGGCCTCCCTTCCGGCTTCGCGATGATCGACCCCGCGTGCTTAACATTAAGTTAGTTCCTCGCCTCTAGGTCTCGCTTTGTTCGAGGAAAGCGGGGCACGACCCATGGCCGATGTGGTCGCCGAGGATATCGAAGACCCACCTGAGAAGAAGGGGGGCAAGGCGGGGCTGCTGATCGGCCTGCTGGCCGCCATCGCGCTTGGCGCCGGCGGCTTCTTCGTGACCTATTCGGGGCTGTTGGGCGGGTCCGAGCCGGATCCCGACGCGCCGCCGGCGCGCGAGGTTATCCCCTTGGAGGAGATTGCCTTTCTCAAGCTCGACCCGGTGCGCGTCTCGCTTGGGCGCAATGCCCGCGCGCGGCATCTGGAAATGACCGCCGAGCTGGAGGTGGCCCCGGCGCATGAGGCCGATGTGATCATCCTCAAGCCGCGGATCCTGGATGTGGTCAACACCTATCTGCGCGCGGTCGAGGTGCGGGATCTGGAAGATCCGGGCGCCCTGCCGCGCATCCGCGCCCAGCTTTTGCGGCGCATCCAGATCGTCACCGGCCAGGGCCGGGTGCGCGACCTTCTGATCACCGAATTCGTTCTGAACTGAGCAAAAAGGGGGCGCGCGATGGCGCTGATTGCAGATGGGCTGGTCATTGCCGCGGCCCTGACAGCGGCGGTCTACTGCATGGTGCTGTCGCGCCGCATCCGCCGGCTGGCCAGCCTCGATGGCGGGCTTGGCCAGGCGATCGCCCAGCTCAACCGCCAGGTCGATGGCATGCAGGAGGCGCTCGGTGCGGCCAAACGCGCCTCCGGGGCCTCGACCTGACGGTTGAGCTGGGCGATCGCCTGGCCAAGCCCGCCATCGAGGCTTGCCAGCCGGCGGATGCGGCGTGCCAGCACCATGCAGTAGACCGCCGCCGTCAGGGCCGCGGCAATGACCAGCCCATCTGCAATCAGCGCCATCGCGCGCCCCCTTTTTGCTCAGTTCAGAA
>JBCDDO010000208.1:0-5646 GCA_039180245.1 Pseudomonadota bacterium
CTCGCCCGGAGCGGCAAGCGCGTGCTGCGGCTCAAGGGCGGCGACCCGTTCGTCTTCGGGCGCGGTGGCGAGGAGGCGCAGACTCTGATCCAGCACGGCGTGCCCTTTCGCATCGTGCCGGGCATCACCGCTGGGATCGGCGGGCTTGCCTATGCCGGCATTCCGGTCACCCATCGCGATGTCAATCAGTCCGTGGCCTTTGTGACGGGACATGACCAGACCGGCGAGGCGCCAAACGCCGTGAACTGGGAGGCGCTGGCCAAGGGTGCGCAGGTCATCATCGTCTATATGGGCATGAAGCATCTCGACACGATCGCGCAGCGATTGATCGCCGGAGGGCGCGATCCGGCCGATCCGGTCTGTGTCATATCCTCTGCGACAAACGCCGACGAGCGGATCGTGGAAACCCGGCTCGACCGCGCCTTTTCGGATGTGCGCGAGGCCGGCCTCACCCCGCCGGCCATCATCTGCATCGGTCGCGCGGTGTTGATGCGTCAGGCGCTCGACTGGCAGGCGCTGGCGCGCGGCGCAGCGCCACGGGACCTCGACCCGTTGGGGCGCGGACGGCCCGCCGAGGTTTCGTGACCACCGCGCCGGGCCGCGGGCTGATCCTCGCTGCGCCAAGTTCGGGCTGCGGCAAGACCACACTGACCCTGGCACTGCTGCGCGCGCTCTCACGCAGCCCTGATATCGCGGTCGGGCCGGTGCGCGGGGCGAAATCCGGTCCGGACTATATCGATCCGGCCTTCCACGCCGCAGCCTGCGGGCTGCCCTGCCCCAACCTCGATCCCTGGGCGATGTCCCCTGACCGGCTAAAACTGCTGGCAGCGGGTCCCGGACTGCTCCTCATCGAAGGCGCCATGGGACTTTTTGACGGCGCGGGGGTCGCGGGACGCGGCGCGACCGCCGATCTCGCCCGCCTGCTCGACCTGCCGGTGATACTTGTGATCGACGCTGCCCGCATGGCGCATTCCGCGGCAGCGCTGGTCGAAGGATTCGCCCGCCACGATCCCGAGGTCAGAGTTGCAGGTGTCATCCTCAACCGCACCGGCTCGCCGCGCCACGCGGCAATGCTGCGCGCGGCGCTTTCACCTACGGGTGTGCCTGTTCTGGGTGCGGTACCGCGCAACGCCGATCTTGCCTTGCCGGACCGGCATCTTGGTCTGGTGCAGGCCACCGAACATCCCGATCTTGACGGTTTTCTTAACCGCGCCGCCGATCTCGCCACAGCCCATATCGACCTGGCGGGTCTTGCGGCTCTCGCGGCACTGCTGCCGAAGCCTTTTCTAAACCCGCCCGCCCCGTCTCCCCTGGGCAGCCGTATTGCAGTGGCCCGCGACGCGGCCTTTGCCTTTGCCTATCCGCACCTTCTCGACAGCTGGCACGCGGCGGGCGCGAGCCTTCATCCCTTTTCGCCCCTGGTTGGCGAACCCGTGCCCGACGATTGCGACTCGGTTCTGTTGCCCGGCGGCTATCCCGAACTTCACGCCGGCGTGCTGGCCGCGATGCGGCATGTCTGGGACAGCGTGAGACGGGCGGCCGAGCGCAGCGCCACGGTCTACGGCGAGTGCGGCGGCTACATGGTGTTGGGGCGCAGCCTGACCGACGCCGATGGCACCACCCATCGGATGGCGGGGCTTTTGGATCTCGACACGTCGTTTGCGACCCGCCGCCTCCATCTCGGCTATCGCCAGCTCACAACAGACCATGGTCCGCTCGCCGGGACCTGGCTCGGCCATGAGTTTCACTATGCAACCACCCTGTCGGCGCGCGGCACGCCCCTCTTTGGCGCCAAAGATGCCGACGGCGCGCCGCTGCCGGACATGGGTCTGCGGGCAGGTACCGTCTGCGGCTCCTTCGCGCACCTGATCGACCGGGCGCCCGCCGGGCTTTCGCGGACCGCGGCAGCGCGGTAAGGCAAATCATGGCCGAGACAACCGCCTCCCGCAGCGACGGGGTTGAAACCCCGACCGCCCTTCATGACGCAGCCTCCGATGCCAAGGCCCGGCGCAATGTCTGGGTGCTCGTGGCCGCGCAGTCGATCCTGGGCAGCCAGATCGTGATGATCTTCATCGTTGGGGGGCTTGCGGGCCTGATGCTCGCCCCCAACCCCTGTCTCGCCACCTTGCCGATCTCGCTCACCGTCTTCGGCTCGATGACGACTGCCCCATGGCTTTCGGCGGTGATGCAGCGCCTTGGACGGCGCCCCGGCTTTCTGATCGGCGCGACCGGTGGACTGCTGGGCTCGCTGATCGGTGCGGTCGGGCTCGTGCAGGCCTCCTTTCCGCTCTTTCTGATCGGGAGTTATCTGACGGGAATCTATGTCTCGGCACAGGGATTCTACCGCTTCGCCGCCGCCGATACCGCCAGCCCCGCCTTCCGGCCGAAGGCGATCTCCTACGTGCTGGCCGGCGGCTTAGCCTCCGCGATCCTCGGCCCGCAACTGGTCAAGTTCACCACCGATTTGCTGCCGATTCCCTTTCTGGGCACCTATATCGCCGCCATGTCGATCAACCTGGTCGGTATGGGGCTCTTTTTCTTTCTCAACATCCCGCGGCCGGCCCGCGCCGCACCGGGCGCCGCCGGCGGCCGATCGCGCATGGAGCTGTTGCGCAATCCCAAGATCGCCATCGCCATGCTCTGCGGCATGGTCAGTTACGGGCTGATGAGCCTTGTGATGACGTCTACGCCGCTTGCCGTGGTCGGCTGCGGTTTCGCGACTGCGGATGCAGCCAACGTGGTCTCCGGCCATGTGCTCGCGATGTTCGGGCCGTCCTTTTTCACCGGTCACCTGATCGCTCGATTTGGAGCGGCACGGATCGTCGGCACCGGCCTCGTGATTCTTGCGTTCGGCGGCGGCGTGGCGCTTTCGGGCGTCGACCTCGCCAATTTCTATGTTGCCCTGATCCTGCTGGGTGTCGGCTGGAACTTCGGTTTTATCGGCGCCACGGCGATGCTGTCGGAAGCGCACAGCCCCGAAGAGCAAGGGCGCGTGCAGGGGCTCAACGACATGTTCGTCTTTGGTGCAGTCACATTGGCCTCCCTGGCCTCCGGCGGTCTCATGAACTGTACCGGCGGCGATCCCGTCGCGGGCTGGTCGGCCGTGAACATGGCGATGGCCCCCTTCCTGATGCTGGCCTTCGGCGCCCTGCTCTGGATGCGCCTGCGGCCGGAAGAAAGCGCGCGGTAAGACCTACTTCCAGAAGCTCCGATATCCGACTTGTGTCGTCGGGCGCTCGCAGAGTCGCCGAAAAAGCTCCCAAAAGAAGGGCGGCCCGGTCTGCCAGCGAAAGACCGGGCCCACTCGTTACGCACTACTGCCGCTGGTTTTAAACCCATCACCGTTGGGCAGTAGAGGTATCGGCTTCACGATCCGCCTGTGTAGGTTTCAGAGAATAATTAACGTTTTTTTCCTCCAATGATGCAATTTTGATAACAATTGGATCAGCATCGCGATCCTTCGATCAAAACCTGAGCATTGCTTGACGAGGCCCTTGGAGCCGAACACTGCGCAGAAAGCGGAGCAGCCCATCAGGACTCCGGCGGTGCGTCACCAACCGGCCATGCTTCGGCGGATCAGGAGCAGCCGTTTTCGCGCGCCCGAAAACTCCAGCCGCCCGTCTCGCACCCGCCCTGGATCTGCCCATGCGGCCTTGAGAACCTGCCGCGTCTGCCATCCGGCCAGAAGCGCCGGCGCTGCAGCCCGCGGCACGTCTGCGCGCCGGACGTCCGCACGGGAGAGCCGGTCAAGCCCCTGCTCCGCCAGCCATTTCAAGGCGTCATCCCCGTCGTCGAGCAGCGGCTGACGCCCCCGTGCCCAAAGCTCCGGCACCGCACGAAGGAACCCGGAGAGCCCCGCGGCCCAACCTGCATCCCGCGCGGTGACCTCGGTCTCGCGCGGCGCCCCGAGTGCGGCTGCGGCGACCCACATCAGCCCACCCCCGGTTGCGTCGAGATACTCGGAAAAATGCTGCGCATTCTCGAATGGGTCGCGGTAGACATCCCATCGGCGCGCCGCGACCAGACGATCCAGTACCGCGGCCCGGTCGGGATCGAGCACATCGGCCAGGGGCGTTGTCACCTCATGGGCGCGTACCGCCCCCGAGGCTCCGATTTCATCCAACGCATCGCGCCACCATTGCAGGCGGATTTCCGCGATGGGTGGTTCCGAAGCGACCCAAGGGGCGCGCGCAACCTCGGCATTGAAGGCATAAATCGGAAAGAGTGTCCTTCGGGCCGCCACCGGTGCGGCCATTGTCGCCAGAAACCGGTCCGGATCGGCCCGCGCCACCAGATTGGCGCAGGCCTGCAGGCTCATGTCCGCGACGTCCCCACGATGGGCACGACCCTTTCGATGGGCTGAGCGCCGTCGCGCACCAGCTTCCAGGTGATCGCATCAAGCAGCGCCTCAAAGCTTGCATCAACGATGTTCGCGGACACCCCCACGGTGGACCAGCGCCGACCCTGCCCGTCCTCGCTGTCGATGATCACGCGGGTCACCGCCTCGGTGCCGCCATCGGTGATCCGCACCTTGAAATCGACCAGCCGCAGATCGGCGATGAACTCGCCGTAGGGGCCGAGATCCTTGGCGAGCGCCTTGGCGAGCGCGTTGACCGGACCGCGATCCTGGCCTGTCTCATCGATGCTCTCGGACACCGACAGTCTCTTCTCGCCACCGACCTTCACCACGACGACCGCCTCGGAGAGGCTGACCATGCGGTTGTACTTGTTCTTGCGCCGCTCGACCGTGACCCGGTAGCGCTTGACCTCGAAAAACTCGGGCAGAAGGCCCAGTTCCGCCCGCGCCATCAGCTCGAAACTCGCCTGCGCCGTGTCATAGGTGTAGCCGCGGGCCTCCCGGTCCTTCACCGTCTCCAGAATGCGCGGCAGGGCCGGATCGTCGCGCGCGGTATCGAGCCCCGCTTCAGACAAGCGTCGACGCAGGTTCGATTGCCCCGCCTGGTTCGACATCGGAATCACGCGCTCATTGCCCACCGTTTCCGGTGTCACATGCTCATAGGTCGCCGGGTCCTTGAGGATCGCACTGGCATGGAGCCCAGCCTTGTGCGCAAAGGCCGACGCGCCGACATAGGGCGCCGATTTCATGGGCACGCGGTTCAGGATGTCGTCGAGCAGACGCGAGGTTCGGGTCAAACCCTCCAGAGCCTCCTGTTCGACCCCGGTCTCGAATCGCTCGGCATAGACGGGTTTCAGCAGAAGCGTTGGAATCAGCGTGGTCAGATTCGCATTGCCGCAACGCTCGCCCAGCCCGTTGATCGTGCCCTGGATCTGCCGCGCGCCGGCCTCGATCGCCGCGAGCGTGCCCGCGACTGCGGTGCCGGTGTCGTCATGGGTATGAATGCCCAGCCGGTCGCCGGGGATGCCGCTGGCGATGACTTCGGCCACAGCCTGCCCGATCTCGGACGGCAGGGTGCCGCCATTGGTGTCGCAGAGAACGATCCAACGCGCGCCGGCCTCATGGGCGGCGTGCAGGCAGCGCAACGCATAATCGGGATTGGCCCGAAAACCGTCGAAGAAATGCTCCGCATCAAAGAGCGTCTCGCGGCCCTGCGCAACGCAATGGGAGATGGAGCGCGCAACATTTTCGAGATTGTCACCGAGCCCTAGCCCGAGCGCGCGGGTGAC
>JBCDDO010000209.1:0-5639 GCA_039180245.1 Pseudomonadota bacterium
CACACCGAAGGGGCGGGCGGTGGCCATGCGCCCGATGTGTTGGCGGTCAACCAGCATGGCTGCGTCATCCCCTCCTCGACCAACCCCACAAACCCCTTCACCCCGGCCGCGCTCGAAGAGGGCGTGCCGATGACCATGCTCGCCCATATGATGAGCTTTGAGCTGCCCGAGGATGTGGCCTTTGCCGAAAGCCGGATCCGCCCGCAATCGATGTCGGCGGAGGATTTTCTGCATGACATGGGCGCGGTGTCGATCTTTGCGACCGACACGCAGGGCATGGGCCGGCTGGCTGAAAACGCCGCAAAGTGCTTTCAGCTTGCCAGCATCATGAAGGACCGGGTCGGCCGGCTGCCCGAGGAGAAGACGGCCAAGGCCGACAATGAGCGGATCCTGCGCTATTTGGCCAAGCTGACCATCAACCCTGCGATCGGCGCAGGCATCGATGCGCATGTGGGCTCGATCGAACCGGGCAAGATGGCCGATCTGGTGCTCTGGCCCGCGGCAAGCTTCGGGGCCAAGCCCGCACAGGTGATCAAATCGGGCGAGATCGTCTGGTCGACCATGGGCGACGGCAATGGCAGCCATATCGGCTCGGAGCCGATGATCCACCGCCCGATGTGGGGCGCGCTGGGCACGGCCAAGCATCGGGTGGGCGTGACCTTTGCCAGCCGCCTGGCGGTGGAAAACGGCGTGGCCGCGCGGCTGGGGGTGCAAAAGGAGATCCTGCCGATTTCCTCGGTCCGTGCCTTGCGCAAGACCGACATGCTGCGCAACGACGCCATGCCCAAGATCGAGGTCGACCCGCAAACCTTCGATGTGCGCGCCGATGGGGTGCAGCTTTATGCCCATCCCGTGGGGCAGGTGCCGCTCAACCGGCGGTATTTTGTGCGGTGAGGGGTGAGCGATGACGAGGCGGGCACAATGACAGGGCGGGCACAATGACAGGGCGGGCAAAGTGAAAGGGCGGGCAACATGACGGCCGCACGGGTGGGGATCGGCGGGCCGGTGGGCTCGGGCAAGACCGCGCTGATCGAGCGGTTGCTGGAGCGGCTGGTGGCCGAGGGGATCAACACCGCCGTCATCACCAATGATCTGGTGACCGATGAGGATGCCGAGCGGCTGCGCCGCGGCGGGCGGCTCGACCCCGGTCGGATCCGCGCAGTTCAGGCCGGCGCCTGCCCGCACACCGTGATCCGCGAAGACCCCACGCTCAACATTGCTGAGGCTGACCGGCTGGAGGCCGAGTTTCCCGGGCTGGAGCTGATCCTGATCGAAAGCGGCGGCGACAATCTCGCCTCGACCTTTTCGCTCGACCTGGTCGATTGGTGGATGTTCGTCATCGACGTGGCCGGGGGCGACGACATCCCACGCAAGAACGGGCCTGGCGTGCTGCAAAGCGATCTTTTGGTGATCAACAAGACCGATCTGGGCCCGCATGTCGGGGTGGATGTGGCCGCGATGCTGGCCACCGCGCGGGCCGCGCGCGGGCCCCGCTCGGTGTTGGGCGCGAATTGCCGGGCTGGCGAGGGGGTGGGCGAGATCCTGGACGAGATGCGCCGTGCGGTGCTCTTTGAGGATGCGTGACGCGCATGATGGCGGGCTGGCGGAGCCTGCACCGGCGCGCCTGGTGCCCTCCCGAGCCCTGCCACGGGCGGCGGGCCCGGTTTTCGACCTTGCGCTGGAGCGCGGGTCGGACGGGCTGACCCGCATCGCCCGCCGGCGCGTGGCCTGGCCCTGGTCACTGCCCCGCGGTTTTCGGCTGGGCGACCCGGTTGGCGGCCCCAACGGCTGCCTCAGCTTGATCCCCCAGGCGGCGGGGGCGGCCCTGATGCCCGGCGATGCCTGGGAGCAGCGGCTGACCCTCGGCCCCGGCGCCTGCGCGCGGCTGATCACGGCAGGATCGACATCGGTGCATGGGCCCGGCCAGGCCGAGACGGTTTGGCGGCTGTCCATCGGTCCGGGCGCCTGGCTGGCGCTGCTGCCCGATCCTTCGGTGTTGTTCGACGGGGCCAGCCTGGTTCAGACCATAGAGGTGGAGCTTGCCGAGGGTGCTGTGCTGGCTTTGGCCGACGGGATCTGCCTGCGGGCGGCGGACACCCGGCCTGCTGGCGTCGCGACACGGCTGAGCGTGCAGGGCCCGAAGGGGCGGATCTTGGAAGAACGCCAAATCGCCGGGCCGGAGAGTTTTGTACGCCTGGCCGGCATGCCGGGGCGCCCGGCCGCCTTTGGAGCCCTGACGCTGATCGGCGCGCATCCGGCCGAGGCCGGACCGTTGGATCTGCCCGGCGCTTATGCGGCGGCCGGCAGTCTGCGCAACGGCGCCGGCATCACCGCCCGGATCGCGGCAGCCGATGGCGGGGCGCTGACCCGCGCCCTGCACAGCGTGACCGCGAAATGGCTTCCGGGGTTTGAGCGACGCCCCTAAGGGTGTCGCTCCCGTCCCGGTTACTCCGCTGCGACCTTCGCGCTTGCCCGGGCAATGCCATCGACCACCTGATCGGAGCTTTGCAGGTCGGCAAAGATCGCCGCCATATTGGCCAGGGTCGCGTTGTGCTCGTAATCGGTGTGGGTGGCGTTGCCATCGGTCACGAACACGACCCGATAGTTGCGCTGATTGGCATCGCGCGCCGTGCTCTCGCAGCAGCAATTGGTCAGCGTGCCGGTGATGATCAGCGTGTCGATGCCCTTCTTGGCCAGCATCTCATGCAGATCGCAGGTGCCGGGCACAAAGGCCGAGAAGCGGGTCTTGTTGACGATCCAATCCTGGGGCTGGACGTCGAGATCCGGCCAAAGCTCGAAATCCGGATGGCCGGGGCTGAACACGTCCTTGAGCTCGTCCGAAACCGGGCCGGAGAGCATTTCGCCATACCAGGCCGACCAATCCATCGGCTCATCGGCGTCATAGGTGTAGCGCAGATAGACCACAAGACCGCCGGCATCGCGCAGCGCCTTGGTGATCTTGTTCACCGCCGGCACGATCTTGGGGGCCATGGTGACCTCGACGGCAGCACCCTCGCGCATGAAGCCGTTTTGAAGATCGACCACCACATGGGCGGTGCGCGCCGGGTCGAGCGTGTCGAAGACGACTTCGCGGTCGCCCCGCAGCCCCTTGGAGCGTTCGAGAATGAAGTCGGGCAGGTCGATCTTGTGCATCTTTATGCTCCTCTCAGGCGTAAGTAAGGTCAGGCGTGACTAGATCAGGCGGTCACTGCGGTCAGGTCCGGGCGCATGGTGTGCCATCCGGTCTGCCCCTGGAACGCATGGCCCGCGGCAAGCAGGGCAGGCTCGGACAGGGCGGGTCCCATAAGCTGAATGCCAATGGGCGCACCCTTGCTGTCGAACCCCGCAGGAAAGGTCAGTGCAGGCAGGCCGGCCATATCGGCCGGGGCGGTGAATTTCAGCAGCGTGTCGATGCCACCTTCAACCATCTTGGTGAAATCGGCAACCGTCGGCGTGCCATCGGCCATCACCGGCATCAGCACCATGTCGACATCCTGCATGGCGGTCTGCAGCGCGCCGACATAGACCAGGCGCAGCTGCATGGCGGCGGCCAGCTCCATCGTGGTAACGGCATGGCCGATCTCAAGCACATCGCCCAGCGGGCCGTATTCGGCCTTGCGCGACGGATAGGTCTCGGCATGCGCGACCGCGCATTCGGCCGTGCAGATCGCGTTCCAGGCGTCGAACATCGCGGAATCGTCGGGCAACGTCACCGACTGGATTTTGGCGCCGAGGGCGCGGAACACGGCCAGCGCCTCCTTCAGCGCCGCGGCCATATCGGCCGAGACGAGATCGCCGACCAGCGCCTCATCGAACCCGATGCGCATGCCGCGGATCGGTGTGCCCAGCCCGGCGAGGTAATCGGGCACGGGATCGTCCAGCGTGGTGGGGTCGCGCGGGTCGGCGCCTGCCAGCGCCAGCATCATCGCCGCGCAGTCTTCGGAGGTGCGCGCCATGGGCCCGACATGATCGAGACTGTCGGAAAGCGCAAAAACCCCGGCCCGGCTGACCCGGCCCCAGGTTGGTTTGAGCCCGGTGATGCCGTTGGTGGCCGAGGGAAAGCGGATCGAGCCGCCAGTGTCCGACCCCAGCGTGCCAAAGCACTGGCCCGCCGCAACGGAGGTGCCGGAGCCCGAGGAGGATGCGCCCGACCAGATCTCGGCACCCCAGGGGTTCACCGGCGTCTGAAGCGCCGGGTGGTGATGGGCAAACGCCCCCTCGGTCATTGCCAGCTTGCCCAGGATGATCGCGCCCGCCGCTTCCAGCCGGGTGACGACGGTGCAATCCTCCTCGGCCATATAGTCGCGGTTGATCAGCATGCCGGCCGAGGTCGGCGCCCAGGTCGTGCGGCAGAGATCCTTGACCGCGATCGGCACACCATGCAGCGGGCCGCGAAGCTGCCCGGCGGCACGCTCGGCATCGGCGGTCGCGGCGCACGCCATGGCGCGCTCGCCTGCCACCACCATAAAGGATTTCAGCGCCGCATCGGTGGCCTCGATCCGCGACAGGGCCGCCTGCGTCAGCTCTTGCGAGCTTACCGCGCCCCGGGCCAACAGGCGCGCGGCATCCATCAGTCCCAAATCCGCCGGACTGCCCGTTTCCTGACCATCTTGCATTGCAGCGCCCCCTCGGATGCACGGATCGGCATCAGCCAATATTGTTGAAAACAAAAATGTTGCAACGCAAGTGAAATCTTGGAAGCGTCGCTGTCAGAGGGGCTGCCACAAGGGGGCGTGCATGAAACTCGGGCTTGTCCTGCCGCGACGGGGGCCAAGCGGTCTGTGGGCGATGGGCTGCGAGGCTGCAGCAGCGCTTGCCGTGGCCGAGCTGAATGCGGCCGGCGGTGTGCTGGGCCGGGAAGCCACCCTCGCGGTCGCTTGCTCGGGCGAGACCCCTCAGGAGGCCGCGCAGGCCGCCGCCAGGCTGGTGGACGACGACGCCGTCGACGCTGTGATCGGCTTTCAGCCCAGCCATATGCGGCGTGCGGTGCGGATGCGGCTGAACGGGGCTGTGCCCTATTTTTACACCCCGCAATATGAGGGCGGCTATGCCGGCCCGGCGACCCTTGCACTGGGCGTCACCGATGCCGAGGTGCTGGGGCCGGCACTGGCCTATCTGTCCGGCGCAAAGCGAGTGCGGCGCGGCTATTTCGTCGGGAATGACTATATCTGGCCGCGCACAGCGCATGGAACCGCGATGGACGCCATGGCGCGCAGTGGCATCCGCACCGCCGGCGCCTCGATCATTCCCTTTGGCGTTGAGGATTACACGCCGATCCTTGCCTCGATACGGCAGGCCGCACCCGATCTGGTCATCACCGTGCTTTTGGGCGAGGAAACCGTGCGCTTTCATCGCGCCTTTGCCGCGTCGGGTCTGGCGCGCCGGACGCTGCGTCTGGCGCTGGCCACCGACGAGACGCTGCTTTTGGGCATCGGACCGGATGCGGCCGAAAACCTCTTTGCTGCCGACACGTTCTTTGCCAGCCGGCCCTGCAAGCGCCGCAACGCCATGCTGGAGACCTACGCACTGTCCTTTGGCGGCACGCGTCCGGCGGTGAATGTGTTTTCGCTGGGATGTTACGATGCCGTGCATCACGCCGCGCGTCTTGCCCGCAATGTCGGCTCGTTGGACGGGATGGG